>JADEXW010000295.1 GCA_015206935.1 Pseudanabaenaceae cyanobacterium LEGE 13415
ATACCACACCGTTATGGCTCGATAGACACTCTCTTGAGTGCCGAGAACAACATTGACGAAGCCTAAATCAAAGTCAGTAATAACACTAAAAGATAAGTAGCGGATTTTACTGACTCTTTTGGCTTCTCAGAAATTGATCTCGGATGCTGTGACCGAAATCAATCATCGTGACTAGAGTTCCCGTAAAAACCTGAATCGAACCTCTGTCTTTTGGCTACTAATATTTTTAGCCTGACTAGTAAAAAATGACACATCTACTTATGTCACCCATTAAACTGGCTCTCAGGATTTCGGTGTAAACCCCTTCCATCAGTCAGGGAATCAATAAAGTGAACATCCACTTTTGCGATCGTTCCCCATATCCCCTACGAGAATTCACTATGAAAGGCTTTCAGAAATTTCTTCGCTTTTGTGCAAGCGGAACACTGATCTCGTTCCTAATTCTGTGTACAGGTTGCAGTTCAACTCCTTTTCTTGGAGGTGGACAGACTCCTAAAACAGAACTATCGATGCAGGTTGAACCCACTCGCGATCCCGGAATTTACCAAGTGACAGGCAGCACGAATTTGCCGGATCAAACTCGACTGACAATTCAAGCGATTCGGAGTTTGCGATCGAATTCTCCATCTGAATCAGAACCGTCTTATTCGATCCTGGCTCGCACAGAAGTTAAGGTCGAAAAAGGAAAATGGCAAACTTCGCTCAACCTCTTGCAACAAGACCGATCAGAATCTTGGCAAAAAGTTGCTCGATCGCTAAATCTTAAATCTGAGCCTGAGAAACAAGTCCGATTCCTAGTACTAACTGATCCCACAGAGAACCCGATCGAGATTCAACAGCGATCCGCCGCTGTCGGAAATCAAGGAACAAGCGTCCAATTCACAGCAGACGGAAGAAGCTACTTACAAGCAGAGCAAATTTTAGCGATCGAGCCTCCAACCGCAACCGTAGCCGCCTCTGAGAAGCCTGTTCAAACAGTTGTGAAAGTGGCAGTTCAACCGATCAATAAAGCAACGGAAGTGAAGTCAAAAACCGATGCTGAATTGCCAACGAAAGCATGGATGCGATAATTAAAAGAGCGCAACCCGGAAATTTTCTGAGTTGCGCTTTTTAGTTAATTTAGCGTTGTACTGTCCAAGTTGGGTCGAGTGCTTGAAAGCGTTGTGCTAGATGATTTAGCGGCGTGGATTCAGGAGTATTCGAGGAAGGAGGTTCAACCCGTAGTGTAGATTGAATCGTCTCAATCTCAGACATGATGTGCTGAAGCTGAGTTTGAAGATGCTGCATTTTTGCGATCGCGTCTGCTTCAACAGGTGTACTATTCACTGGCACAGGTTGAGCGACGGGACGAGCAAATCCTAGAAACGCTTGAGCAGCATGAAGCGGTGCAGCGGTTTGTAATTGGGTTGAAACTGGAGCAGGTTTTGAAACAGGTTGCACTGGCGCGATCGCAGGTGGTTGTACGGACGCGATCGCAGGAGTGGGCGGCTTAAGCGACACTTCCTCATCTAAGAAATATCTCAGCCCAGAATCCGTAAGATAGGCATCTGATAATAATGCCTCTTGGAGTTGAGCTTCCTTTTGTTTAAGTTGCTGTTCGACTTTGGAAAGTTGATCTTCAGCCTTTTTGACTTGACGGGCTGAAGACTTCCAAGCGATCGCGGCACAGGTAGTAAAACTTGCCCCTAAACTGAGTAGCCCAGCAAGAGCAAGATAAGAGGTCGCAATATCTCTGAGTTGTCCCTCAAACACACGCTCTTCTTTAATTTGAATTGAGACAGATTGAGAGCCATAGAGCGCTAGAGGAACGGCGAAAGCTGAGAAGACTGTGCCAGCAGCAAGCGCAGCAGGGACGAATAACTTTCCAAGTGTCATAGGTGAAATTCTGAGTATCTGGGTTGCCGGAACCGTGTCTGATAGGTGAATCTGGTATTTCTCAAAACTCCTAGACCAGATCACGGCTTTACGAGTTTGAGTATTACCTATCAGTATTCACATTAATCGGTTAGCAATCGAAAACAGGTGTAAATCTGATGAAGAAACGCCAGATCACCGAAAAGTTTCTGTAAAAATGCGGTTGTGTTTTGCTGCCAAGCTACAAGTTTTCTCTGAGTTTTGAAAAATATTAGTTATCGGCTGACGATGCCCGACCACTGGACTTTCTTGAGTTTCGCTCGACGATATGAAAAGAAGTTTGCAGGATCTTGATACGTGCAGTGAGGCGCGATCGCAATTTGTTCCGCAGCAATTCCTATTTGTTCTAATTGGATTGCAATCACTCGCCGCACGTCTAAGCGCGATCGTCCTGGGGTCGAGTCTTCTAAAATTGGCGAATTTGGCAGGCTCATTAATTGCTCAAGCATGGGATTGGGATCGATCGAGGCTCCCACTTCTAACGCGACTTGGTGCGTGACTTGGTACACTTCACCGGAAATCGCGGGTCCAAGGGCAATTCTGAGATCTTCCAGGCGGCTGCCTTGAGATTGAAGTTTCGCGATCGCAATCGGCACAATTTTTTGTGAAGTTCCGCGCCAACCTGCGTGAATCGCTGACACATTCCCCGTTTTCACATCGCCAATTAAAGCGGGAGTACAGTCGGCACTACATGCCCAGACTGCTTGCTGCGATCGCTCGGTAATGAGTCCATCGGCTTGAGAAAAGCTTTCTCGATTACTCGGATTTTCCAATTCTGAAGGCGATAAAACAGTATTGCCATGCACTTGATGAACTCGGTATGCCTCAGCATTTGGAGTCAGCACTTCCGTTAATTCAAACGGCGATCGGGGCGAAAACTGCTGTGTGAAAAAGCCGTGTTGCCACGGTTCTAGAAGGCTGCAAGTGAGATAGGGCAGATCGTTCCAGGTTTGCCAGTGCCAATCGTGCATAAGGGGCATCCGCGAAATTACTAGCGCTATCGTAACGGTTTATTGCAGCGTTGTTACACGGAGACAAAGGTTTAGATGAAGATTTTGTGAATTCATTTTGCGATCGCGTCTCAAACTTGTCCAAGAGATTACGGGGCTTGTATTTTCTAGAATTCCGTGATTTCACTTGAATCTTTGATCGATCTTACGGATTTCCAGGAAAGTGTTTCCACTGATGGAAGTTTTGGCATCATGACAAACGGAATTGATTCGTCGAAAATCTGTCGCTCGATTATGTGAATTCAATAAAAACCCGATTTCCATCTCCGGATTTGTACCGAAAACCCAGTACTATGTGACTGGAATATGGTTAATTAGTGTAAAGCAATCCCCCAAAGATCGAACGGAACTTAGTCAGAGTCATCATCGACGAGAGAACACGAGCAAGCCTGAGAGAGGATACTACAGTTATGACGCAGCGACCTAACCCAATTCGACCCCGACGGACAAAGCTACTGAAGCGTTTGGCCTGTCTCGGAAGTTTGGGCGTTTTTAGTAGTGGAATGACGCTGGCACAAGCTTCCCCGATTATTACGCCTTCGCCAGTCGCGGTTTCGCCTTCTCCCGCTGCGGTTGAGCCAACTCCGCCCACTCCCAGTGTGACCGTGGTTCCTACAACTCCAGCACCCGCACCTGCGGCTCCGGAAAGTGCGACTCCTGATCCGACTCCACCCGTTCAGATCGAAATCCCAAAGTCTTCTCCTGTATCGGAATCGCCTCTGGTTAGCCCTTCTCCTGCCGCGAGTCCTACACCGAATTATCAGCCGCCTAGCTCGATCGTGATTGAGAAACGCGATTCAACGACTCCGAAAATTACGACGACCTCAACGAAACCAACCCCTAGAACAACCGGAATTGGGAATGCGGTTTCTAAGGCAGTTTCTAGCGTGATGCGTCCGAAGTTCAATCCGACTCAGCCAGAAGCGACAGCGGAGGCACAAGCGGAAGCACAAGCCGCTCCGGAGACGGCTTCGAGTTGGACACCTCCTTCGATCGTGCCGCCTTCGTTTGTCCAAGATTATTTCAATCGCACCGTCCGTCCCTTGGGTTTGCCCGGAAATGGAGATGTGCGCTTGCTGTTCCCGCTTTCGATTCCGACCGCAATCACTTCGGCATTCGGATGGCGGATTCATCCGATCACTGGAAATCAACGGCTTCACACCGGAACTGATTTAGGTGCGCCGATGGGAACACCGGTATTAGCGGCACTTACCGGGCGCGTGATTATGGCAGATTTCTTTGGTGGATATGGATTGTCGATCGCATTAGAACATACGAATGGATCGCAGCAAACCCTTTATGCTCACTTGTCTGAAATCTTCGTTAAGCCTGGAGATGTTGTTAAGCAAGGGACTGTGATCGGTCGCGTGGGTAGTACCGGAAACTCGACGGGCCCACACTTGCACTTTGAGTTTCGTCAGCAGACTCCGGAGGGCGGCTGGGTGGCTCAGGATGCAGGACTGTCACTCGAACAAGCGGTTGCACAGTTAACAAAGTCGTTGCAGGTGACTCAGCAACCTCAACAGACTCAAGCACCTCAGTAAGGATGAGTTGAAGCGATCGTCAGAAGAGATTTTCACAGCGATTTGGAGATTGATTTCTGACGATCGACGTTTTAGAGGATTAGTTTTTTGCGTAAACGCCGTGGCGAATAGAATTCGCGGCTATACAAACAAAGTCCACCTGCGTAGACTATCTGAAAGACTACTGTGTGAATCAGGAGTACCTTAGAGCTATTGCGCTTTTGTGCCCCGTTTCCATTCACTAAATCCCTTACCTAGAATTACGAATAGTACTAGCAATCCTTGGATCACTCCAGCAAGTGAAGATTCGAGATTGAGATCTAACGGTAATCGTAAACTGCCGATATTTAAGACGCTGAAGAAGAATGCGATCGGTAACAATAACCAAGCATTCATTCCCGCTAACAAAGTCACCAACAGCGCTAAGAAGCCTAAACCACTGGAGATATTTGGAATCAGTCGGTGAAAGACCCCTGTTACTTGCACCGCTCCCGCAACTCCCGCAAATGCGCCGCAAATTGCGAATGAGCTGAGAAGTTGACGGACTGAAGGAATTCCTAGAACATAGGAAGCTCGGAGATTTTGTCCGACAGCTCGGAGTTTTAGACCGAAATGAGTTCTACCGAGAACCACGATCGTAATTGCGATCGCAATCAGCGCGAGTAAGACCGCGATCGGGCTTGCATCAGTATTTCCAAAAGTCGGTAGCCAAAGCGATTCAGGAAACTGTTCAGTTCCGCTCATGGATGCAACGCCCGGACGCTTCCAAGGTCCAAACACTAAATACAATGCCAAACCATCGGCAAGAAAGTTCAGACCTAAGCCTGCAAAAATTTCATTGATTCGACCATAGATATTGAGAACACCTGCAAACAACGCCCAGAGCATTCCACCCAAGCCACCTGCTAAGATTGCTAGGAAAATCGCAACAACTGGCGGTAAGTTATCTTGCGTTAATCGCAGCATGAAAGTTGTTGCAATCCCACCAAAAGCAATTTGTCCTTCGATACCTAAGTTGTAGAGTCCAGCGGTGAAGGTGAACAATAGACCGCAAGCGCAAATTAGTAAAGGAGCTAATGTTGCAATCACACGGGCGAATTGTCCTGGTGTACTAAATGCGCCTGTGATCATTTCGGTGAAAACCTCGATCGGGGATGCACCTGCGAATAGAATAATGATCATCGTCAAGAGAAGCGCTAAGACGATCGCGCCAATTTGATAAGTGAATGTGCGATTGAGAGTAGGCATTGTTTTGAAGCGTGTAAAGTCGAGTAGATTTTTATTCAGTGCTGAGTCTGTTTAAAGAATTCGGATCTCTTGTGCAGTACTGATTGATTCCGTTTCGGTAAAACGTCCTCCGATCATTTGTCCAAGCTTTTCGACGGTGAGTTTTGAAGTCTCGATCGCTGAAGAAACATTCCCTCCACTAAAGACTAGAACTCGATCGCTATATTGCATAATTTCATCCAAATCCGAAGACATAAATAAAATCGTTGTTCCGGTCTGACATCGAGCAATTAATTGCTGCCAAACCCACAGGGTTGATTCAATGTCTAAACCGCGTGTGGGATGTTCCATTAACAGTAGATTCAATGGCACAGGTAACAGTGCTAACTGTGTTCGTTGTTGGTTTCCACCTGAGAGACGATCGACATGCGAATTCGGTTTACCTCGAATGTTGAAAGTCGCGATCGCTTCAATTGCTTTTTGATGACTGCCTTTCCAATCAATCATGAGTTTCTGGGATGAATTTCTCAGAATCACATGCTCATGAATGGATAAGCCTCGAATTAAACCATCTTTTAATCGATCGGCGGGAGAGTAGCCAATTCCAGATTTAAGATAGTCAGAATAAGGCTTTTGGGTCATGTTGGAATGATCGATCGAGATCGTTCCCGATGCTGCTTTGATCAATCCTGCACAAAGTAGTAATAAGAGTTGCTGTCCGCTGCCTTCAAGTCCTGCAAGTCCAATCACTTCGCCTTTGTAAGCGGTGAAGCTGCCCATATTTAGCGTTAAACGATCGTCTTTTACAACGACATTTTTTAACTCCAACATCGGTTCAGTTTGTCGGGTTACAGGCTTGATCGGAGGAGCAAGTTCTTTACCAAAGATTAGATCAATTAGAACTGAATCAGGACAAGGGATTTCAGCGTTTCCGACGACTTTTCCAGATCGCATGACAGTCACTCGATCGCATAATTCTTCGACATCTTCTAACTTATGCGATACGAAAATCACAGACTTTCCTTCTGAAGCAAGCTGTCTCGCTGCAT
>JADEXW010001007.1 GCA_015206935.1 Pseudanabaenaceae cyanobacterium LEGE 13415
CTGCAATGCCTCTGATCCGACCTGCGCCCGCAGGTTCTTATCAACAACCAACTGCGTCAGCGCTGACAGCCAGTCCGCTTCACTTTCGGCGAGAAAACCATTGACGCCATGCTCGATTTCGGCTCGAAACGCCGCGCGCGGAGAGCACACGGACGGGAGCCCAAGCACAGCTGCCTCCAAGTACTTGATGTTACTTTTCGCATCATTGAAGATTGTCGGTTCGAGAGGAGCCAAGCTAATATCTGCTTCCGCAAGTTGCAGCAGGTAAGTTTCATAATCAACGAAGGGGCGTCGAACCACTCGATTGGCGAACACATCAAATGCGCCAGGCAATGTAAGATCCCCGATGATATGGAGCTCAACATCTTGGTTCACGGTCATCAACTTTGCCAATGCCTTGGCAGCAGTTTGGAAATCGGCGTCATGCGCTTTTGAACCAGATCCATACACAATACGTACGCCTGAATATTCTTCCCGAACTTGACGATTCGATCGTGCTACCTGTGCAGCAATCAATGTTTGGGTATCCAAGGCATTTTCAATGACGAATGCCTCTTTCGCTCCCGCACGAACCATCTCAGTCGCGAGTGTCTCCGTTGAGGCGATAGCATAGTCGCAGGCTTGGAGAGCCGCCCGAAACAATGGGACGCCAGCCAAAACAGAATCTCGCAAGCTGGGTTCCAAAAGATCAATGTTTCCATTTGCTCGATACGTCTGCTCGTCAAAGATAAGGTCATCTACCTCCCATATTGTAGGCACATTGAGCCGCCTGGCTTCAGCAATCAGCTTTAGGGACTCAGGGTAGCCAGGAGTACGGTAGAAGATTGCAAGTGAGTGTGTCTGCAGAGCATTCCGGATCTCATCCCGCCGCCACCACTCAAGTACAGTACAGTCGACTCCCATCTTCCGAAAATACTCGACCTTCTGCCAAACCCTATACTTCGCGCACTGCGCAAGCGACACCTCAGCCACAAAAAGAATGCGAGGTTGGAGCATCATCGACGCAGGGCGGATGATAGACTCATTGTAGAGTGGATGAGTTGCTTGTGCTTCCTTTATCGGTTTTGGCAGGTTTGCTGGCGCTGCGGCGGCAGACGGTTGAGCTGTCAGCAATTGTCTCAGCTGGACGCCAGCTAGGTGAGACGAAATCCGAGCGCGTGCCTCCGGAATGGCGAACTTCCGCATTGTTGCGATTATACCATGCTTCAAGA
>JADEXW010001008.1 GCA_015206935.1 Pseudanabaenaceae cyanobacterium LEGE 13415
TTGTTGTTCCAAGGAAAGTTCGACAGGTTGACTCATAACACGCTCCATGTGAAAGAGAGTAGATCAAGTACAGGATGCCTTGGGGTTGTTGTCAAGGGAGTTTATCCTGAACGAATCCGGTTGATTCCTTGAGGATTCCCCGCAACAAACTGGAATCTTGTATTTGATATTAAAAAAGATAACAAGCATTTGACAAAATGACCATCCGCCACTGGGGTAGTAGTGAGGAGAGTTAACCGTACACCTGGAGAAAGAAGATGATCATCTTATGGCTGATAATCGCCTGGATTGGCGGCACTGCGGCGATTCTAGGGAGTTTGATGAGTCTTGGATCTTTATTACTGTGGACGATTCCGGGAGATCAAAAAGGGCGATTAAAAGTATTAGGATTTTCGATGATTTGTGCGATCGCAGGTTTTCTCTTGCTGCGCCTAGTTCCCTTTCCACTTCAGTAGAACCACTTCTTCGCGCAATTGTTCTTTCGTCGCGGTTGCCAATCGGGTTCGGAATAGCTCGATATCGGTGACTTCATAGCCGAGTGATTTAGCCAAGTCTGCGATGAGTTCTCCCGTCCGAATCATCACGCGCAAATAGGAAGCCTGATCGCCAACCACATAAGCCAACTGTGCATTCGGTCTTAAAGCTTGGCGCAAGTCGGCTAAATGTTTCGCCATCCCTCCGAAATAGAGTTTTGTTGCGCGTGCATACTGGCGCTCGAATCCACTCGTTTTATTTAATTCAATTCGCTTGGCTTCAATCTCGTTTGCAATGCGTTGAATTTCTGGGTGATTTGCCACCCATTGATCGTCATTGTCCGATCGATAAACGCAACGAGAATTCGATCGCATTAATCCCTGTTTTAATGTCCTTAAATCAGCTTTCGTGTGCAAAAATCCGAGCAAGACAGATTCTAATCGAGTGGTGCGCGTGTAATCCTTCTCATTCGGATATGGTGGCGAGGTAATCACAGCATCGATCGAGTTCGGCTCTAAGACTTGCAACAAATTTCGAGAATCCGCATGATGAATCATTGCAGACGTATCTTTCAGCGATTTCAAATACTCTAAATCCGTTGCAATTTGTCGAATCTCATCTAACCAAAGCTCGATTACCGGAGCGTTTTGTTTCGGTTTTCCAATGCTAACTTCAGGTGCAAACTTAAGATTACTAATGGAATAAACGAGTATCTTCGCTAATGCAAGTCGTTCATG
>JADEXW010001009.1 GCA_015206935.1 Pseudanabaenaceae cyanobacterium LEGE 13415
CTGGACACTCCGACCAATGCTTGCCGCCAGTGCGCCTTCTCCCGCGACTCAAGCCGTTTTCAATCAGCTTCGTCCCATTCAAACCGCGCCTCAAACACCAACCGTTGCACAAACTCCGGCATCTGCGAATGACTTTGGTTTACCGCCTGCACCGCCCTCGATCGATGTTCCGACCTCAACCCCTGTGACTGTTCCACCCGTTGAATCTCGCCCCTTGCCAACAGCTCCAGCAGTGATGCCGCCCCTACAAAATGCGCCCGCTGCCGGATCAGGAAACTCGCCGGGTAGTAGTTTGCTCTTTCCAGATGCAGTACGACCCGCAACACCCTCGAACCCGCTGCAATTGCCAGACGTGAATCCGAGTCTTGCCATTCCGAATTCGTTTCCGCCAATTAATGCTCCGACCACTCAACCGACAGTAACGGTTCCACCGCTCGATCGACGTGCTACGGAAGCAAGACCCGCAGAACCACGATCGATTCCCGCTGAACCTCAAAGAACGGCGCAACCGATCGAAGAGACTCCAGTTCCTGCTCGATCGAGAACGATCGAATTTGGTCAACCGCTTCCTCGTTGACTAATCAAGTTTAAGACGGGACTGATGGGATTTGAACCCATGACCTATCGCTTAGGAGGCGATCGCTCTATCCAACTGAGCTACAGCCCCAAGATGGAGAAATTATAGCAATCTCATTCGGGATGAAGCAGGAAATGTTTTAAAGCGATCGCACCTTAAAAATTCAGTCCACATCCCGCCGCCCAAGTTTCGTCCCAAGGGCTACCACCTGTTTCTAAACCGCATAAATCACTCGTTGCCCGAACGATCAAACGTTCAGCCCGATCCCACAGTTCCACAGTGACCTGACCTTGCATGGTGTCGCGACAAACGAACTGCATTCCATCGATCGTGGGTGCGCGAAGGGGAGTACCGGGTAGATCAGTGGTTCCTGTTACGGTCACACGATAGTTTTGATTGCGGGCATCCATTCGCCAGTAACCCCAAGGACGAATCACCCAATTGACTTCAGCATTCCAGGGCACGAATTCATAAAATTGCCCTTGATAATGGATGCCAATCATTGCGACGGATTCCATCCACCAGAGAACGCCACGTCTTCCACCCCCTGCGGTTAATGCTAAATCTGGAGCATTCTCAAAAGCGTTGCAGTTCATCCAAAACCATTTACTCGGAAATGCTCCACCCCAATTC
>JADEXW010000296.1 GCA_015206935.1 Pseudanabaenaceae cyanobacterium LEGE 13415
CCGATCGAGCCTGCAAAACATGCGGTCGCGGTTAAAGAACAGACCGTCGATCCCGCTACGAAACGCGATCGCTAGATTTTAGCAATTCATGAATGCTCTGAAGTTCCGCCAAAATCGCTTCTAGAACTTCCTGAGTTTTATTCGGCTGTGGCTCTTGAATCTCGATCGTGACTTGCTTAATTTTCAACACATCTTTGGCAAACCGCGCCACCTCATTTGAGTGAAACATTAACGGATCATTCGCAGACGTGCGTAACTCTGGATTGAGCTTCTTCGGATCAAACGGCGGATTGAGCAATTCGGGGTCAGTGTTGGCATAGCGATAGACAGAAGCTCTCGATCGATTCAGCGTCTTCTGTACCGCTTCGACATCCATTAACCCCATCGTTGCTCCAAATTCGATCTCTGTTCCCATGTTCGATTCTCGCAATTAGACGCGAAAATCTTAGCATAAGAAGCACAGATTAGAAGTCATTAATGTCTTTGACTTGCCAATCGATATCGCGAATCGCTGGAATGAAGTTGGAGAGCGCTAATCGACCGTTCACGAGGTACCAAACCGTATTCGTGCCGTTGACGCGATCGCGCCAGATCAAATCAGTTTGATTATCCAGGTTAAAGTCGCCCACACCAACGATATCCCAACTCGGTTGTGACCCGCTAAACACCACACCATTAATGATTTTCGCTCCGTCCATCATCCAGATTGTGGTCTCGTTTGAGCCATCATTGCGCCAGACTAAATCCATCCGTCCATCGCGGTTGAAATCGCCGAAATCCTTGATGCTCCAGTTTGTTGGAATTGCGGGACTTAAAACGCCGAGTCGAACTTGCGTCCGATCAAACAACCAGAATGAGAGTTCACCAGAGACCGAATGCCGCCAAAGAATATCAGGATTGCGATCGCCATTGAAATCTGCAACACCTTCGATCCGCCAACCGATATCAGGAGACGGTAGCTCAAATCCGTCTACGACTTGTGTACCGTTGAACAGCCACATTGAAAGACCACCGGAACTTTGATTGCGCCAGAGAATGTCGGGATTGCCATCGCCGCTAAAGTCAGCAAGACTCATAATCTGCCAAGCATTCGACACAACAACACTCGCCGGAACTGCAACTTTATTCAGTACTCGTCCATTCTCGGTGAGCCAGATCGACAATTCACGAGTCCGGAGATTGCGCCAGAGAATATCTGCACTGCCGTTACGATCGAAGTCTGCGGTTCCTTGAAGTTCCCAATCGATCGACTGCGATTCCATCTCGAAGGTGCGGTTGAACAGATCGCGATGAATTCGCCAAATCCGGTTCTCTCCGGTTTGATAGTTCCGCAACAGAATTTCGCCCTTGCTCGGATTGCCAAATTTTCCAGCGCCTTCAATTTGCCAATTGCGATCCGGCAAGGTTGGTAAAATTGCCGCTGTTCCCATCTGCTCGCGATTGAGGAACCAAATCACTGTTTCTTGACTCACGTTTTGTCGCCATAGAATATCAAGGTTTTGATCCGCATTGAAATCGAACACTTGCTCGATCGTCCAATTCGTGTCCGGTACAGTCGGTAGCGTCACAGAACCTATCGCCCAACCCTCTCGCATCAGCCAAATAACACTTTCGCCACTGCGTCCATGTCGCCAGAGTAAATCAACAAATCCATCGCGATTGAAGTCGCCCGCTGAAACAGGTTGCCACATCACGTCCGCCACTTGATTAACCAATCGACCAGTTCGCGGCGCTGCACCCTCCATTAACCAAAGTGCGGTGGCTCCATTATTTTGATTCGACCAGAATAAATCTGATTTGCCATCGTTATCAAAATCCGCGATCGTTTTCACTTGCCATCCGGGTTGAGTCACGGGAGCCATTTCCGCCCCAAAGAACGGAATCCCACCACGCAGCAACCAGGAAACGTTGCCCCCGTTGAGTGAGTTGCGCCAGAACAAATCAGGACTCCGATCGCCGTTAAAGTCACCAATTCCGACCATTTCCCAATCGTTGCTGACTGAGGCTAATGTGATTTGGGTAAAGGTCAGATCTGCATTCGTGCGCCAAATTCGATTTTCTCCGGTCTGACGATTGCGCCAGAACAGATCCATCGCGCCATCATTGTCAAAATCCGCTGTCCCCGCGATCGTCCACATTGGATCAAGCTCAGATAACAGTGGAATTTCTCGGTCGAGGAATGTCCCTGACGGCATCCACAGCATATTCTCGCCTGTACGACGATTGCGCCAGAGAATATCGTAGAGACTATCACTATCATCGGTGTTGTCAGGTGTATCGTCTTCTAGGATCGTTGCGGTTGCTAATGTCGATTGAAGTGTGGCGTTGTTGGGATTGCTTAATCTGATTTGGAATGTTTCATTGCCTTCAAATTCTGTATCTCCCAGAACGTTGATTGTGATGGTTTTTTTCGTTTCTCCAGGTGCAAACGTGAGTGTTTCTGTGGCTTGGAGATAGTCTTTGTTTGCAGTGGTCGCAGTTCCATCAACAGTTGTGTAGTTTACAGTGATTGGGACGTAACTCGCATCGCTCAAACTCACCTCGAATGTAAATGAGGTAATACCGTCATTCCCTTCAGATTTAGAGGTGGGAACAGCCGCGATCGACACTTGCGGTACCGGATCATCGTTCCGAATGGTGGCAACAGTGCGACCCGTAGAAATTTGTGCGTTTGTGGGATCGCTCAGTTCGATGCTAAAGGTTTCATCAGGTTCAAATCGAGTGTCACCGATAATTTCTAAATCGATGAACTGTTCTGTTTGTCCCGGTGCAAACGTGAGTAGTGTGGGTGTTGTAACTGCGGTGAAATCAGAATCGTTTGCAGTGATGTTTCGAGTCACGTATCTTACAGTGACAGCTTCATTGCTGGGATTCGATAGGCGGACTGTAAAACGAGCAGGAGTGGTGCCTGAATTGCCTTCAACGGCAGGGAGCAATGTGGTGTCATCGATCGAAATGGTCGGGCGGAAATCATCGCTTTGAATCGTGCCTACGCCTTGATTGGGAGCGGTGAATAAATCAGCGTTCACAGGGGAGGATAGACGAATTGTGAAAAATTCATCGGGTTCAAATTTGCGATCGCCACGAATTCGAACAGTGATCTGCTGAGATGTGGTTCCGGGTAGAAACCTAAGTGTACCGGATGCCGAGTCATAATCGTTGTCGCTGACTTGTGCAGTTCCATCGACCGTTGCGTAATTTACTTCGATCGTTTGATCACTCGGATTCGATAACGAAACTGTAAACGTTGCGTTCACAAAATTGTCATTGCCTTCGGAAACTGCAACGGTTCCAATACTGATCGTGGGTCGAGCATCGTCGTTATTGATTGCGCCGCGTCCTCGATTCAGTGTAGACAGGGTAGCATTCGTGGGACTGAGCAGATCGACAAAGAAGAATTCATTCTGCTCGAACTTCGTATCGCCGCGAACTGCGATCGAGATTTCTTTCTCGATTTCTCCTGGATTGAATGTGAGCGTTTGAGGCGTTGTGATTCCGACATAATCACCATCGCTTGTTGTTGCAGATCCGTTATCAGTGCGATATTGAACCGTCACCGTGTTCGTCGTCGCTTGTGAAAGTCGCACTTTGAAGGTATATGTCTGATCTGTGCTGCCTTCAGGAGCGACCACCTCATCGATTTGAATTGACGGAACGATAACGTCATCATCATTGATGATCGTTCCTCGTACTTCAGTGTTTGCAAGTTTGACATTAATTGGATTACTTAAGCGAACGAAGAAAGATTCATCAGGCTCAAATCCTGTATCACCGTTTGCGTTCACGGTAATGATCTTTTCTTCTTCTCCAGGTGCAAAAATTAGCGTTCCGCTGGTGGCATCATAGTCTGATCCAGAAATGGCTGAATCGTTTGCAGTTGCGTAATTGACCTGAATTTCCTGACTACTTGGATTATTCAGGGATACAACGAATTGCAACGGAGTTTTGCCGGAGTTTCCTTCCGATCGAGAAACAGAACGGATGGTTAATTCTGGCTCCGCATCATCGTTTGTCAGCACCCCAAACGCATCGGTCGCAGAGGGAGAAATGCTTGCATTGACAGAATCTTCGAGACGGACGATAAAGCGCTCGGTCGGTTCAAATTTACGATCGGCATTCACTCGAACCGCGATCGTTTTTTCGACTTCGCCCGGATTGAAGGTCACGGTTCCTCCAGTTGCAGCATAATCATTGTCGCTGGTGAGTGCAGAATCATCAACTGTGCGATATCTGACTGTTACCGTTTCTGTTGTTGGATTCGATAACCGAATTGTAAATGGATAATTTGCGGCAAGCGGATCATCTTCGCTCAGAGATGGGCTGGAAATACTGACAGTCGGACGCTGATCATCGTTCTCGATTGTTCCGATCGCGGTTGCGGTTTCTGCGATCGTACCGTTCACCGGATTCGACAATGTGAGCGTGATCGTTTCATCGGGTTCGCGCTTATTATCGGCTGTGGTTTGAACCTCGATCGTTTGTGTGAGTGTGTTCGGGTTAAACGTCAGGGTGCGAGTCGCGATCGCGGTGTAGTCCGAATCTCCCGTGGTTGCCGTCCCGTTACTGGTCGCTACATCGACTGTGATCACTTCATCGCTGACTTCAGAAAGTGAAACTGTGAACACGAGAATGCCGCCTTCTTGAACCGTTGCAGGTGACACACTGAGGATCGGGAAAGCGGAATCGTCGGTTTGAATCGTACCCACACCGATCGCAGTAGTTGGAATCGTGACCAACTCCGGAGTGGTTGTAGTTAATTCAACCGAGAACGTTTCATCTCGTTCGCGTTTTGTATCGCCTCTTCCGTTTACAGTGAACGTCTGAGATGTTGTTCCAGGTGCAAACCGAATTGTTCCTGCCGTTACTCCTTCATAATCATTATCCGCAAGAGTAGCAGTTCCATCTTTCGTTGAGTAATTTAGAACAATCTCTTGATCGCTTGCGTTGGATAATGTGACTTCAAATTGGAATGCAGTATTGCCGCTGTTTCCTTCTGCTTGAGAAACATTTGTGATAGAAACGGTCGGAATTGAATCGTTATCGGTGATCGTTGCAGTTGCAATATCTGTTGTAATTGTTGCATCGATTGGATTAGACAATCTGACTGAGAACGATTCATTTCTTTCGCGAACGGTATTATCCGCGATCGCAATCTCGATCGTTTTGCTCGTTTCACCCGGTGCAAACGTGATCGTACCAGAATTTGCGGCGAAGTCTTCTCCTGCAAGTGCAGTTCCGGCAACGGTTTCATAAGCTACTGAAACAGGACGACCAGACGCTTCAGACAATCTCACAGTGAATGTATAAGGTGTTGTACCTTCAGACTGTTCAGAAGGAGCTTCGATCGTAATACTCGGCGCAGTATCGTTATCGGTGATCGTTCCAGTGATTAGCTTTTGATCATCGCGCAGAATTGCATTCACGGGATTGAGCAATTCGATCTCAAACTGCTCATCGACTTCAAATAAGCGATCGCCTCGGACTGAAACCACGATCGTTTGGGTGGTTTGACCGGGTGCAAACGTGAGCTTTCCAGATGGAACCGCAACATAATCTACATCTCCTGTAGAAGTTAAATCACGAATTGCATAATCGATCGTGACTTCTGCGCTGCTTGCTTCACTGAGCGACACCGTGAATGTGTAATCTTGTGAATCGGCATTCCCTTCTGTGATCGATGTTGCGCCTGAAATTGTGACTGTAGGCGCATTATCATCGTTTGTAATGGTTGCGATCGCGGTTCTACCTTCAGTGTTAATTCTAGCGTTCGCGCTCGGATTGCTCAGAATGAAACTAAAGGATTCATCATCTTCAAACTGTGTATCGCCTTTGACTCGAACTGTAACGGTCTTAGTATCTTCGCCGATATCAAACGTGAGTTCTCCAGAAGTTGCCGTAAAGTCGTTCGCATCTGCGGTTCCGGCTTGAGTCGTGTAACGGACTGTCACCGGAGCTGTAAATGGCGTACTGTCGAGCCTGATTTGGAAGGTAAATTCTTTTTCGTCAGCGTTGCCTTCACTGTTGTCCGTAGTGGTATTGGAAACCGAGATTAGAATCGGAATATCGTTATCGATAATTCTCAGCGATGTGGTTCCAAAACTTTCTGAGACTGCATAATCAGGTGTTGCAACCAAACTGAGGTTAACCGTTTCCTCATCTTCAATATTGGTATCGTTAATTGGAGTCAGGATGAGAATGGCTTCTTCAACGCCATCTGCAAATCGAATCGTGATTTCAGAGCCATTTTGTGTAATGTCTGAACCTGCTGGAATCAAGTAGTCAGAACCGATCGTGGCAGTACTCGACGGATCGATCGCTAATCTCACCGTTAACTCACCCACTGTTCGATTGCGTCGGATGCGATACTGTACCGTGTCGGAAGATCCTTCAGCAATCGTTTGTCGATCCAGTGAAACACTCACGGTTGTCTCTAAATTCAACCCAAAGACATCGGTGTTTCCATTCAAATCGCGCGGTACTAAATCAGTTGCGCGACTATTAAAGACAATATAAGTTCCATTGCCGCTAATCACGGGTTCAAATGAAGCACCGCGACCACTGTTTACTTCATTTGCGATCGCACTCACTAAAGTTGTGATATTAGAAGTTGTATCGCGAACGAAAACATCAAGCGCTCCATTGTTGTCACCGTTTACTAAGTCATTAGAGAAGCTATTAAAGACAACAAAGCGACCATC
>JADEXW010000033.1 GCA_015206935.1 Pseudanabaenaceae cyanobacterium LEGE 13415
CTCAACTTAATACAATCAAAAGTGGGATTAATGTCAGGGGCTTCTGACTTTAGCAATACATCTTAAATTTTTGGCTCAGAAATGAGGTAGAAAATAAGAAGAATTCAGTATATCTCACTACAAAGTTACGCTGTTTGGAGGAGACAGACAGCAGAAAGCTTTGCATTTCTCAATTTTGTTAGGTTGATATCTTCGATTCCCAGATTTCTCAGGAAGGTAGACCCATGCTTCAGACTGCACAGTACTCGCTTGGCATGATTCAAGACGAAGTACGCCAACTTATCGATCGTGGACTTGTCAGCAGACAACAACCGATTTACACCCTTTGCAAGCACATTCCCGCCCGTGAGTGGATGCGCTTTGAAACCGAGTTAGAACAATATGATTTTCTACTACGCGATCGCATTGGCGATTTGATGTGCCAGGAATGCTGGGACAACGACTAGGTGAAGTTGCAATCGGGAATCAGACGTTTTTATAGTAGTAGAAGTTTAGAGTAAGACATACTCGGAGTTGCCCCTAAACCCCCAATTCTGGGGGCTTCAAACTCTTGCTCCCCCAGAATTGGGGGCTGGTGGGGGGCTTTTCAGTAGTGTCCTTATTAAAATAGCTACGACTATAGAATCCGCCTGATTCCGATCGAAAGATTAGTCTCGCATTCCAGTGAAGACTTTATCTGCACTTCCAGTCATATAGATCCTGTTATCGGCTGCCCATTCGATTTGGAGACAGCCGCCGGGTAACTCAACTGTGGCACGTCGATCGCATTTCTGATTGAGAACGCCTGCGACCAACGATGCACAAGCTCCTGTTCCACAAGCAAGCGTGATCCCGGCTCCCCGCTCCCAAACTCGCATCTTCAGGTAGTTCGATCGCACAATTTCAATAAACTCGGTATTGGTTCGCTGTGGGAAAACCGGATGGTTCTCAAACAGCGAACCGATTTTTTCAAGCTCGATCGCGGCAACACTTTCGACAAATGTAATGCAGTGCGGATTGCCCATACTCACGCAAGTCACATTCCAAGTTCGTTCCGCGACTTCTAAAGGTAAATTAATCACTTTCTGATCTGCCGCCGCTAACGTGGTTGGAATTTCTCCAGCCAACAACCGAGGTTCACCCATATCAACCGTGACTTGCCCGTTCGATTCAAACCTCGGAACCATCACACCCGCCAAAGTGTGAATCCGATATTGCTCTTTCGATTGTCCAGTTTCCGCGACTTCCAAATCTGCGATAAACCGTCCCAAACAGCGAATTCCATTGCCGCACATTTCCGGCTCTGAACCATCGGAGTTAAAGATTCGCATTGTGTAATCAGTTCCATCCTGACCCGGAAGCGCAAAAATTACGCCATCCGCACCGATTCCGAAATGTCGATCGCACCATTTCACCGCATCTTCAGGAGAAATCTTGGGTTCAGTCGAATCGCGATTATCAATCAAAATAAAGTCGTTGCCGAGTCCGTGATACTTTGTAAATTCGATCGTCATGATGAACAATTACAGAAATGTGTAGGATTTAGGGAATTGAGGCACTCTAGTAAGTTAGAACGGTTTCGATCGAGGACTTCCCCCAATGAGTATTGAACTAGATACCGGATTGCCAAGTACTCGTCAGATTCAGACGATTATTCGCGACGAGAAAGAAATCGAGATGAAACTTTCCACAGGTGATTTGCTCACCGGGAAAGTCCGCTGGCAAGACCCTCATTGTATCTGCATCATGGATCACTATGACCAAGCGACGATCGTATGGCGACAATCGATCGTTTTTGTCAAACCTAAGATCTAGATGTTCTTGTGTTGTGACAGTGGGAGCGAGATCTTTTTCTGGCTCCCATTTTTCTTAGAATTTGCGTTTTCTCGATCGATATTTTTCCAAAAATCCCAAAATTCCCGCTGCTAACTGCTCCGGATATTCCTCATGCAATCCCAACGATCCGGACATTCGATAGACTTGAACCCCAGAAAAATGCGCTAACACTTCAACTTCCTGGCGCGATTTCGGCGGCATCTGTTCACCAATCACCATCATCACGGGCACTGGAAGCGGCTGAAACCAGCTAAACCAATCTTGCCGCGATCGCACTCGATCCAATCCTCCCGTCACAAATGCGGCTGAAGCAAATCGCGCTCCTTTATGCTGCGTCGTCTTCCACTTTTGCTCAATCAAATCCGGCGTAATGTTTTGCTGATTGGCATAAACGTGCCGCCGATACATGAATTTCAAAAATCTACGAGTTGTATTTAAAGAATAGAGAAACTGCCCCACGATCGGTAATCCAATCAACCGCCGCAATACGCCATAAGCCATTCGATGTTCACCCATCGCAGTCGGTAGAGGCCCTCTCCAAGTCGGACACACCAAAACAACCCATTCCCAAGGCGGCTGTTTTTGGGCCAATTCCATCACATAACCCGCAGAGTGTCCCGCCGCAATCACCACCACAGGTTCAGAAAACATTGTTTGGACAAAACTTCGCAAGCAAGTTTCATAAAGCGCTGGAGTATATTGAACCGCCGGACGCGATGAATCTCCGAAACCAATCCAGTCGATCGCATAAACCTGATACTGATCTGCCAACTGTTTCGCTAGTCCGCGCATCTCTGATCGACTGGACACCGAACTCAAAGCTGGCAATAAGAGAATCGGTTTCCCTTCCCCCATCACTTCATACACAAGGGTCAATGGTTTCCCCTTGTAACTCCAATGATGTTCGTGGACTGTGCCACCAATCCCAGTCGGCAACTCAATCACAGGGGTCGGAGAATCTTCGCTCATGTCAGTGTCCTCAGTCTGGCGATTTCATTCAGTCCCCTATTGTGCAACAAAAAAGGTAGCCCACGACTGTGAACTACCGGAATCAAACAGAGAAAAGCCTGCAAAAAATCTTATTCAGCAGTGTCGCTTTGACGACGACGAGCGACCAAACTTGCCGCGCCTAGACCAATCAACGAAAGCACGATCGATGGTTCAGGCACTTTCTCACCCTTCAGAACTCTCAAGTTATCTTCACCGACATCGACAATGAAGACAGCATCGTTGAAATCACGATCGGAGTTTTGGTTCCTTCCACCCGATGCGCCCAATTCACCAAACAGATCCTCAAATCCAAGCAAGATATGACGAGTGCCAACTGCATATGCCACAACGTGCTGCAATTTGTCTGGGTTCTTATCGGTTTGTGTTCCAAAGATGTTTGTTCCGCCTCTAAAACCGTCCGCTTTAAGACCGAAATCAAGTTGAGATCCACCCTCGATCGTGCCCAATTTCACGGTGTCGCCCAATTTCAGAGCGCTTCCACCCCAATCCCCAACGCATCCTTGACCTGTACAAGAAATGTCGCTGAAGATCATTCCTGATTTGTTGGTCGTTCCAGTTGAACTGAATGCAAGCTGATTACGGAATCCAGCCCCTTCATTGATGAAAGAAACGCTGACATCATGAGCAAATTTCAGCCTCAGTTTTGATGGATCGAGCAAAAATTGTCCGCTATTTGGAATAGCAACGCGCTCACTTTGAACGTACCGCTGATATGAAGCGTCATTGAACCCAACTTGCTCTTTGCTATAAATTGTCGGTTGCGACCAGGAACTACTCCAATTGAAGGCAGAAGCCGAAGGAGCATGAATGAAAGCTCCTAAAAGGGTAGCAGCAGTCACAGCGAAACCAGTCAGAAAATTATTTTTCATTTGAAGTGAATGATGAAGTGCAGCTAACTCTAGAAAGTTCAAGCTCCCAAAAATCGATCGCTTGTAACTTCTAATACTTCTAACAAGCTCAGTTGCTCAACATCCTGAGGGTTTTCGCGGACTTGTTTTACTCTTAATTCGATTTAACCGATCGCCCAGTTTCTACGGATTAAATTGTTATTTCTTAGAAAGTTATTATTAGAAAATAGCAAGCATCTTCCGCAGGTATACGAGTAATTTGATTCGGATTTTTGCTGAATTTGATGAGTTTTTTGTTAAGCTCCATTTTGGGCTACGGATTTCAACGGATCGTAATACGGAGTGAGAGAAAGACATGCAGTACATTCACGAGGCTGAAATTGCTATCGCTGCTGCAAAACAAGCTGCTTCTCTGTGTGAATCGGTACGTCACTCTGTCGAATTTGCAAGCGTAGATAAACCCGATCGCTCTCCGGTGACGATCGCAGATTTCGCTGCTCAAGCCGTTATTTGTTATCGGTTAAATCAAGCCTTTCCCAAGGATGCGATCGTGGCAGAAGAAAGCGCCGCTCTTTTATATGAATCTCCGTTGCAATTGACAAAAGTTACAAAATTGGTTCAATCTTTCATTCCTGATGCAACGCCTGATCAAGTTACGGCTTGGATCGATTTAGGACAGGGGAAAGTCGGAGAACGATTTTGGACGCTTGATCCGATCGATGGAACGAAAGGATTTCTTCGGGGAGATCAGTATGCAATTGCGATCGCGCTGATCGAATCTGGAGAAGTCAAACTTGGCGTGATGGCTTGCCCTGGAATGGATGAATTATTTATGGCAATTCGGGGACAAGGAACACGAAGGATTTCACTCAAAACAGGCGAATCCCAACCGATTCGAGTCGCAGCGGGGAATTGTTTGGCTGAAAGTGTAGAGACGAGCCACGGCAATCCCGATCGGCAGCGATCGATAGCTCAAGCGGTTGGATTAACTTCTCGATTTCAGATGGATAGCCAAGCAAAATATGGCGCGATCGCCTCTGGTCACGCCGCACTGTATTTACGATTGCCTTGGGTGCAGAATCCAAACTATCGAGAGAACATTTGGGATCACGCAGTAGGCGCGATTATTGTTGAGGAAGCGGGCGGATGTGTAACTGATATGAATGGTCAGCCGCTTAATTTCTCGATCGATCCTCAACTCATCGAAAATCGTGGAATTGTTGCCAGTAATGGAATGATTCACGAAGCCGTATTACGGGCAATTACTCAAACAAATATCCAAGACGACTCCGAACAATTAGCATCGTAAAAAACGGAATCATAATGCTGACTAATAGATTCGTTTCTCTGAATTCTGCGCCTCTTAGGAATAATTCAAGCATCGCGCCTGGAAGTACGATCGACAGTCCAGATAATGCGAAATAGAACTTTGCATCTCCTCGCAGAACACTAAACATTAGAGCGACTAAAATGCCCAAAGGAACGAAGAAAAATCCGTAGATCATGAACAGAGATGCGATCGAAAAATCCCAAGTTCCAAACTTCAATCTGTACTGAAGATAGAAACAGATTCCAAACACAACAGTAATCCACAGAATTAATAAACTTGCTAGGAGTTGAGGAGAAAGCCGACGACGAATCCAAAATGCGATCGTTCTTGCACCATTTGGAAACAATTGACACCAAGACAAATAAAGAACGGCTCCAAGCGTTCCGCCTAATGTATTTGTACAAATATCAATCCAACTCGAAGCTCTCCAAGGCAAGAAAACTTGCAACGTTTCCACAGTAAAAGAAAGTAATGCGCTTAATCCCACAACTAGCAGAAGTGAGGAATATTTTTTAACTCTTCGCTGCCGAAATTCATAAGCTAAATCTAATCCAAATGGTAAGAAAAGAAACACATTTCCAACGATGTCACTAAAGCCGCTGGAATGCTCAAAAAAACTTTGAATTGCAAACTCTAATGTCACACCTTCTGCGGTGAAATTGAACGGAAGTAATGTCACCAGCACGATTAGTAAAACACTACTCAACGTGATGAAAATCGATCGACGGGGCGAAGGATAGCTCATAGTCTCAAAACGCGCAATTTACAGAAATTTCAGAACAGCCCAAACTTGCTTCACTCTCGGTTATGGTGATTCCGCGAACACCGAGATTTGATTGTGTCTACTGTAGCGAAATTTGGCTCAACAGCAACATCACTCATACGAGTTGTACTGAGACAATCGCTGGAATTGGTGATTTATTGACGTGAATGACAGGATTTTAGTTGCTTGATGCTAGCTGAAACGGGTTGAATCTCTAGATTTAACAGTAATTTTGAACAGTCGATCGATATTCTCTGTAGCTCTATTTTGTTTAAGTAAAGATGCGGGGATTTCGATAAAGATTACGTAGAAATACTGGAAAATTATGCAGAGATGGTAGAGACTTGACTCAGCTAACTTCCAGACGAGATTTGATGATTTTGTGAGGTAAGGTTTGCCTCAGTGATTCATCGCTCGATCGTCACTTGTCCCCTGACCTAAACACGAATGAAGGTTTGCTGCGCTGTAGTTTTAGCGTCCTTGATGCTGTGAGGTGCATAAATTTATGAGTGGTTCAAATTGTCGATTTTGTAGCTCACCGCTGCATCATACGTTTGTCGATTTGGGAATGTCTCCCCTCTGTCAAACTCACATTACTCCAGAACAGTTAAATGAGATGGAGCCGTTTTATCCACTTCATACTTACGTTTGTGACAATTGTTTTTTGGTGCAATTACAAGAGTTTGTTAGTCCCCAAGCCATTTTTACCGAGTACGCCTATTTTTCCTCTTATGTCGATGCGCTGCTGAAAAACGCGAGTGACTACAGCGATTTGATGGTAGAGCGGTTCGGATTCGGGTCTCATAGCAAAGTGGTTGAGATTGCGAGCAATGATGGTTATCTGTTGCAGTACTTCCAGAAGAAAGGTATTCCAGTGCTGGGTGTTGAACCTGCGGTGAATGTTTCCCAAGTAGCTAAAGACAAGGGAATTCCAGTGGTGAATAAGTTCTTTGGAGTGCAGACTGCAACTGAACTAGCAGCGGATGGAAAGGCGGATTTGCTGTTAGGTAACAATGTTCTTGCTCATGTGCCCGACATCAATGATTTTGTTGGTGGCATGAAGATTATGCTCAAGCCTGATGGTGTGATCACGATGGAATTTCCTCATCTGATGCGCCTGATGGAAGAGAACCAGTTCGATACGATCTATCACGAGCATTTCTCTTATCTGTCTTTCATGGCAGTGAATCGGATTTTTGCACATCATGGTTTGACACTATTCGATGTACAAGAAATTCCAATTCATGGTGGTTCTCTGCGAATCTATGCGCGTCATACAGAAGACGAATCGAAGCCGATCGGCGATCAAGTAACAGAACTTCTAGAGCGTGAGAAAACAGCAGGGTTTGACAAGCTCGAAACCTATGCGAACTTCACCGAGCAAGTGAAAGAAACCAAGCGTAAGTTGCTGGAATTCTTGATCACAGCCAAGCAAAAAGGAAAGACGGTCGCAGGATATGGTGCGCCTGGAAAGGGAAACACCTTGCTCAACTACTGTGGAATTCGGACAGATTTTCTCGATTACACGGTCGATCGTAATCCTTACAAGCAAAACAAGTTCACGCCTGGGACTCACATTCCCATCTATTCTCCGGACAAAATCCGAGAAACAAAACCAGACTATCTGTTGATTCTTCCCTGGAACGTCAAAGACGAAATTATGGAACAAGTTTCCTACATTCGTGAGTGGGGCGGTCAGTTCGTGGTTCCTATCCCTGAAGTTAAAATCTACGCCTAGTGCGTGTGTTGCCAGTCTTGTGTTCTTGATGATGAGCTTAAATCTTTTATGTAGGTTGTGGAATCGAATGTATGAGTGCAATGAGTAGTGTGGGCGCGAGCCTCAACAAAGAGAATTTAATGAGCAATCAAACCAAGACGCAGCAACGCGCAAAAGACATTATTGTTGAAGATTTGGACTACATTTGTGGCAATCTCACCGAAGAGTTTGGCACGATGGCAGGTAAAAATCTGCTAATCACAGGTGGTGCAGGTTTCCTAGGCTATTACTTTGTAAAATCTGTTTTGCACTGGAACCAAAAGCAAGACAGTGCAAAGCAAATTCATCTCACGGTTTACGATAACTATTCGCGGGGTGTTCCAACTTGGTTGACTGATCTGAAAGATGATCCGACTTTAACGCTGTTGAAGCATGACATGACCCAGCCGTTGCCATCGGATATGGGCGATTTTCAGTACATCATTCATGCAGCGTCGATCGCTTCTCCCACGTTCTACCGCAGAGATCCGATCGGGACAATGGATGCCAATGTCAACGGACTTCGCAACTTGCTGGAATACTTCAAAAATCAGCAAGCTCAAGGAAAAGAAGTGGGTGGCTTCCTGTTCTTCTCAAGCAGTGAAATTTACGGCGATCCAACTCCTGAAAACATTCCGACTCCTGAAGACTATCGCGGTAATGTTTCTTGTACTGGACCTCGTGCCTGTTACGACGAAGCAAAGCGTTATGGTGAAACCTTGTGTGTGAACTTTGCACAACAGTATGGGTTACCGATTAAATCTGCTCGTCCATTTAATAACTATGGACCTGGATTGAAAATCACCGATCGACGTTTGCTTCCGGATTTCGCTCGTGATGTATTCAGCGGCAGAGACATCACCATGCTGTCTGATGGTTCACCAAAGCGGACTTTCTGCTATTCCGCCGACTCGATCACCGGATACTACAAAGTGTTAGTTAAAGGTCATGCTGGCGAAGCTTACAACATTGGAATTGAAACACCAGAAATTTCAGTTGCAGAACTAGCAGAGCGAGTGGTTTCAATCTCGAAAGATCTCTTTGGATACCAAGGGAAAGTGGTTCGCAAAGTGAGCGAGGACAAAGATTACTTAGTAGATAATCCGAATCGTCGCTGTCCAGTGATTGAGAAAGCGAGAACCCATCTGGGCTACAATCCGACGATCTCGATCGAAGAAGGGCTTCGTCGATCGCTAATTTGGTATCAGGACAACCAAGAAGCGGAGGACGCATAAATGCGAGTTTCGATCATTGGAACAGGGTATGTTGGTCTCGTCTCAGGAGTGTGCTTTGCTGAGAAAGGGCACGAAGTGGTTTGCGTTGATGTGGATCAATCGAAAGTAGACAAGATCAATCAAGGCATTTCTCCGTTTTATGAGCCTGGATTGAATGAGCTTTTAGAGCGCAACATTCATTCAGGTCTCAAGGCAACAACTGACTTTAAACAAGCAATCTTAGAGACTGAGCTTTCTTTGATTGCTGTTGGAACACCATTTGATGGAAAAGAGGTAGACCTTACCTACGTCAAGCAAGTTGCTCAACAGATTGGTGAAGCACTCAAAGAGAAATCAACTTACCATCTAGTTGTGGTTAAAAGTACTGTGGTTCCTGGAACGACAGATCAGGTTGTACTACCGATTCTCGAAGCTGCTTCAGGCAAGAAAGCAGGAATTGACTTTGGTGTGGGAATGAATCCGGAATTTCTCACCGAAGGCGAAGCGATCGATGATTTTATGTATCCCGATCGGATTGTTCTTGGCGGCATTGATGAACGCAGCATCGATCAGTTAGACGCGCTCTACACCGGATTTGAGGGAGTCGATCGACTCAGAACGAACAACTCAACCGCTGAGATGATCAAGTACACCTCAAATTCATTGTTAGCGTTGTTGATCTCTTTCTCGAATGAGATTGGCAATCTCTGTTCGTCGATCGGCAACACCGACATCGTAGAAGTGATGAAGGGTGTACATAACAGCCGTTATTTGACGACTGTGCTACCGAATGGGGAGCGCATTGTTCCCCCGATTACGAGCTTCCTCGCCGCTGGTTGCGGATTTGGTGGAAGCTGCCTACCCAAAGACGTGAAGGCTTTGATTGCTCATGGTGAGAAATATCAAAGTCCGATGCCCTTATTAGACGCAGTGATCAGAGTTAATCAGTCTCAACCTCAGCAAGTGATTGCTCGGTTGAACAAGCATTTTCCGTCACTCGATGGCGTGAAAATTGCAATTTTGGGACTTTCTTTTAGACCCAATACCAATGACATGCGCGAAACGCCAGCAATTCCCTTGATCAAGGCATTGAAAGCGCAAAATGCAACACTCAAAGCCTATGATCCGGTTGCAAACCCAGAAGCGGCAAAGCTACTTAAACCCGATGAAGTAGAACTTTGTGACAGCTTACAGACTGTAATCGAAGGCGTTGATGCGATCGTGCTTGTCACCCGATGGGACGAGTTTCAAGCCGTCCCTGAGCTAATTGCTTCTCTCAATCCCCAGCCTGTCTTTGTCGATGGTCGTCGGATGTTAGATAAGCATTCGATCGAGCGTTACGAAGGCATTGGACTTTAAGCAAGACATCGATCGAGTAATTTACTCGATCGATGATTGTCCATCTTCAGCTAAGAAAGTTATGCACACTGTTTTCTTTGATTCCCCGGTTAGCGACAAAGTTAGACGCGAACGAATCTATGACGGTCAGCTTTTCGTTTTTTCACCACGTCCCAGCATGTTGGCGCTGTGTAAACATGCTCAGGAAATGATTGAGGCGGCATTTGCACCCCTTGATCCAATAAGGGCACAGCACGAATTGAGCGTAGAAGAATTTGTTGCGATCGCGGCTCCACTCAAACCGAGCTTTATTCATCATCCTAAATCAAAGCAACTGATTCAGAAGATTCTGGAAGAATACGGCTACGACTTAGAAAAAACCTATTTCGATGTCCCACGCCTAAAGATAATCACGAGCCATGCTTATCTCACCGCAGGAGTGGGTTATCCGTTCCATCCACACCGCGATACTTGGTACTGTGCGCCTTCAAGTCAGGTAAATTGGTGGCTTCCAGTGTATGAATTTGAGGCAGAAAGCTCAATGGCATTCCATCCGAAGTACTGGAGCCAAGGCGTTCAAAATAGTTCTGATGGCTTTAACTATTACGAGTACAACAATACAGGTCGTAAAACTGCGGCTCAACATATCAAGAAGGATACACGCTTCCAGCCTCGTGCAGAAGAACCCCTTGATGTCGATCCGCAAGTTCGATTGGTGTGCGAAGTCGGTGGCGTGATGCTATTCTCTGGCGCACAGATGCACTCCACTGTCCCGAATACTTCTGGACGGACTCGCTTTAGTATCGATTTTAGAACGGTGCATCTCGATGATTTGATTGCCAAGAAAGGTGCGCCGAATGTTGATAATGCTTCAACTGGAACTGCACTAAGAGACTTTATGCGAGCAAGTGATCTAGCTCGATTGCCTGAAGAAGTGGTCGCACTTTACGAAGATACACTACCGCCAGAAGGTGACTTAGTGTTTCAACCGCCTGTTGCTCTGTTGTCTTCCTACTAGGAACAATGAACATTACTGATCTCAAGACAGTTCTAGCCCCCGAAGCGATCGGTAAAGATCTCCATCGTTTTGCTGCTGAACTTTATCCGATTTGTCGCAGTATCACAGGTGACGGATTTCGGGAAACACTGCGTCAGATTGAGCGCTTTATCCCGCTGAAACGCTTTGAAGTGCCGACGGGGACACAGGTATTTGACTGGACAGTGCCGCGTGAGTGGAACATTCGGGATGCGTATGTGAAGAACTCAAACGGCGATCGAGTGATCGATTTCCACAAGCACAATCTTCACATTGTAAATTACAGCATTCCAGTGCATCAAACAATGTCGCTGGAAGAGTTGAAACCGCATCTATTCAGCTTGCCAGATCATCCCGATTGGATTCCGTATCGCACGTCTTACTACAAAGATACCTGGGGATTCTGTCTGACTCACAAGCAGCTACTAGAACTGCCTGAAGATCAGTATGAAGTTTGCATTGATTCGAGCTTAGAACCTGGCTATTTAAGTTACGGCGAGTATTACTTACCCGGTGAGATTGAAGAGGAAGTGCTGATTTCGTGTCACGCTTGCCATCCCTCTTTGGCGAATGATAACTTGTCGGGAATCGCGATCGCAGTTCATCTAGCGAAATCCTTGAGCGAAATTGCTCATCGCTATTCGTACCGCTTTATCTTCATTCCAGCCACGATCGGATCAATCACTTGGTTGAGTCAAAACGAAGATCAAGTTCATCGAATCAAGCATGGTTTAGTGTTAAGCTGCTTGGGTGATCCAGGTAAGTCCACTTACAAGAAAAGTCGCCGAGGAGATGCAGAAATCGATCGTGCGGTGAGTCATGTTTTGAGCCATTCGGAGCAAGACTACAACATCATTGATTTCTTCCCGTATGGGTATGATGAGCGACAGTTTTGTTCACCTGGATTTAACTTACCTGTGGGATGCTTTATGCGATCGCCAAATAGTAAGTTTCCGGAGTATCACACTTCAGCAGATAATTTAGATTTCATTCAACCTGAACAACTCGCCGATTCATTCTTCAAATGCTTGAGTGTGTTATCGGTACTAGAACATAATCGAACCTATATCAATCAAAATCCGAAGTGTGAGCCGCAATTAGGACGACGAGGACTTTATCGATCGATTGGAGGAACATCTGGAACCGGATTGAATGAGCTTGCCTTGTTATGGACATTGAATCTATCCGACGGACAGCATTCATTGTTAGACATTGCAGAGCGATCGGGATTTGAGTTTGATGCAATTAGGCGAGTCGCAGCAGCATTGATCGAAACAGATTTGCTAAAAGAAGCGATCGATTTATGAAGCTACAACGAGAGGCGAACATTCCCTAGGAAACTAAGGGAAGTCTAAGAGCAATTCATTAAGAGGGATAATCTGCATGAAAGTTGTATTGTTTTGTGGCGGTCTAGGCACCCGACTGAGAGACTATTCGGAAAAAATTCCAAAACCAATGGTCAACATCGGTTATCGTCCGATTCTCTGGCATTTGATGAAGTACTACGCCCACTACGGTCACAAAGACTTCATTCTGTGTCTCGGTTACAAAGCGGACTACATCAAAGAGTACTTCCTGAACTACAACGAATGCCTTTCCAATGACTTTGTTTTGTCGGCAGGCGGCAAGCAAGTGCAAATGATTGGAAGTGACATCCACGACTGGCGAATCACCTTTGTTGATACTGGGTTAAACTCCAACATCGGACAGCGCTTAAAAGCAGTCGAGAAGTACCTCGAAGGCGAAGAAATGTTTCTAGCAAACTACAGTGATGGTTTGAGCAATTTGCCGCTTGATGACTTTATCAATCACTTCATGCGGCATGACAAAATTGCAAGCTTCCTATCTGTGAAGCCGACTCAAACCTTCCATGTCGTGTCTGCACAAGAGGATGGACTGGTCAAGAGCATCGAGCATGTGAACAATGCGAATCTGCGGATTAATGGTGGATTCTTCGCACTAAAAACTGAGATCTTCAGATACATGCAACCGGGTGAAGAATTGGTGCTGGAGCCATTCCAACGATTGATTGAGAAAGAGCAGTTAGTTGCTTACAACTACGATGGCTTCTGGACTTGCATGGATACATTCCGTGATAAGCAGAACTTGGATGATCTCTACTCTCAAGGGACTCCGCCTTGGGAAGTTTGGAAGACTCGCAAAACGGTCTAATTGAATTGAGAAGGTGAAAATGCTGAAGTTGATGTTCGATCGAGGAAAAGAGGCAGAGTACAAAATTCTGTGTCTCGGCGCTCACTGTGATGATATTGAAATTGGTTGCGGTGGAACGATTCTGCGACTGATTGAAGAATATCCGAATGCTGTATTTTACTGGGTTGTGTTTAGCTCTAGCGAAATACGATCAAAAGAAGCATTCGAGAGTGCCGATCGATTTCTAGCAGGCGCAAAAGTCGAAAACATTGTGGTGAAGAACTTCCGTAATAGTTTCTTCCCGTTTGTGGGGACTGAGATCAAAGAGTACTTTAACGAACTCAACCAAGCATTTTCACCGGATCTGATTCTGACGCACTACAAGCATGATGCTCACCAAGATCACCGATTGATTTCTGATTTAACTTGGAATAGCTATCGAAATCATCTGGTTTTAGAGTACGAGATTCCGAAATATGATGGCGATATTGGCAATCCGAATTTTTATGTGCCGATTAGTGAAACCGTTTGTCAGCGGAAGATTCAAACTTTGATGGATGTGTTTGAGACGCAGAAAAAACGACAGTGGTTTACTGAAGATACCTTTGAAGCAATTTTGAGATTGCGTGGGATTGAATCGAATTCACCCAGTAAGTTTGCCGAAGCATTTTACAGTCGTAAATTAGTGTTTTAAGCGCTAGCGATTAATCGACATATCAAGTATAGTTTGCTACTATGGCAGCCCTAAATCAGTCGTGAAACGCGAAGTTGATCGTGCCCCCTAGCCCCCAAGTTTGGGGGAACAAGAATCTTAGCCTCCAGAATTGGGGGTTTGGGGGCGTACCCGAATTTCACAACTCAAATTGGACGCTATAGCAGGGCGCTTCTATTCCATTCACATTTGGAATTAGAGGACAGTGAATCATGCTTAAGGCAAGCTTAATTGCGGGAATCAGTTTAACGATCGCAACTCTCCCCGTATCCGCACAAGTTTTATACAGCGGCTCAAGAAATACATCGTTCAGCACTCAAGGTTGGACGAGCGTGATACCTGCCGGAACTGAAAGCATTTTCGGAGGTGGCACAACGCTGAACACAACCAGAGCTAACGATTTACGAGCAGGATACTCCATCTTTAGACCGCTCAATCGCTCTCAAGGCTATACTCTCAGCTTTGATTTGCAATTGCTGGCTGAAAGTCATATCTCATTAAATCGCGCTGGATTTAGCATCATTGCTTTAAGTTCCGATCGTCGTGGAATCGAACTAGGATTCTGGAAAAACGATCCGATTGTGCGCGATCGCATTTGGGCACAAAATGATGGAGCTACCAGAGCAACCCGCTTTACCCGTGGAGAAGGAACTCCGTTTGATCCCTCTCGCAGAATCGTTCGATATGAACTATCCGTTAAAGATAATCGGTATGGATTGTTTGCCGATCGGACTCTCGTTCTTTCTGGAAATCTGAGAAACTACTCGATCGAGGGAACGCCCTACAACTTGCCGAACTTTGTTTTTCTAGGAGACAACACAACTTCAGCTCAAGGCTCTGTCCGAATCACACGAGTCGCTTTATCGAATACTGCAATTCCATTTGCAAGTTCAACGGCTCGAATGGCAAGTGCATCCGTGACATCCGTTCCAGAACCCATAACGATCGTGGGAACAGGATTCGCGGTCGCGCTTGGTAGATTGTTTGCCAAGAAGCGCCCATCGCGAGATAGAAAGTAGACAAAAAACTTTCAATGCTTAAATCCGCAAAAACGAATACATCTTGAAAAATACTTCGCGGTACACTTACAGGCAAAAATGTAAGCACCCGAAGGAGTAAGCCCATGATGTATCGCAATCGCTCAAAGCGACGGATGATCATTCGGCTACTTGCTGTCCTATCCGTGACAGGAGTAGCCGCTGCCATTCTTCCGCTCCCTCACTTTGATTCGCAGGCTCGAACCGTGGATACAATGTCACCGCTGCGTCAATCGCTCTCCGGTTTGTATGGTTCAAACTGACTTAAATTGCAGCACTTGATTGAGTTTTCCGCTGCGATATCCTTCTAGATCGAGGGTGACATACAGAAATCCATAAGACTGAAACGCCTCCGTTAACTTCGGCAAATCGGTCTGCACTACGAATTCTTTGACCTGATCCGGCAAGACTTCAATTCGAGCAGTGTCACCTTCCGATCGAACTCGAATATTCTGCCAGCCTAACTTTTTCAGATACACTTCTGCCCGTCCGACTCGCTGAAGTTTCGCGATCGTAATCTCTTCACCATACGGAAATCGCGAACTTAAACAAGGTTGAGCAGGTTTATCCCAATAGGAGAGTCCCAAGTGTTTCGCGATCGCTCGCACTTCCAGTTTGGTAATTCCGGTTTCAGCTAATGGCGATCGCGCTCCTCGCTCTTTGGCTGCCTGAATTCCTGGACGATAATCATACAAATCATCCGCATTCACGCCATCAATGACGTAGGGATATCCCCACGCTTGAGCCAATGGTTTTAAGGTATCGTGTAACTCGCTTTTGCAGAAATAACAGCGGTTGACGGGATTCGAGGCGTAATTCGGATTATCTAATTCGTGAGTTTGAACGACTTTATGAACGATCCCGATTTCTGCGGCTTGAATTCTCGCATCTTCGAGATCTTCAGGTAACAGGGAAGGAGATTCTGCTGTAACAGCGATCGCTCGATTTCCCAAGACATCAAAGGCAACTTTCGCCACTAACGTACTATCGATGCCGCCAGAATAAGCAATCAGAGCTTGATCGAGTTCAACAAACAGCGCTTTTAACTGCTCTAATTTTTCGTACATTGCGGGGGAGGGATTAAGGAACAATCTCCGTTATCGCATAAAAAAACAGGCAACGATCGCTGCCCGTTTTTGTTCTAAACATGAGACACTTTTGAAGCCTTATTCGTCGTAAACGCGGCACTCCAGCGCATCAGGATTATCATCACAGTACAATTCAAGCGAATTTTTCGGCTTCACGCTTTGACGTTGGTGAGCCGCTTCAGCCTGCAATTCCTCGACCGCATCCCAAGCCGCAGCACATTCGCCCGAATTTGAACCCGTCACATCACAAGTCTCACGAGCATTCTGACGCTCGATTTCAATTTGCTTTTCAATATCGTTAATCGCCATAGGATTCCGTCCCTTTTTCAAAAAACAAAACGCTGTGAGAGAGTAGAACCAGTCACAATAGATCACTTTAGGGATCTATCCAAAGTAGCAGCTTAGGACATTCATCCTGTTCATTCTGCTAACTGGAAGACATTCCAGATGAGTCAACACTCATTATTTTGTATACCCATATTAACCCGCGAAGATCCCCTCTGGCGACTCTACCCGAAGTGCGGTCTTCCGATCCGTCTTTCTTCCGATCTGCAACGGTGTTCTACACTGGAACTACTGCGAAGTTTCTTTAGATGTTCTGATACGGAGCGATCGCACATGACGGAACCCTTAAATTCAATGCGGTGGGCAAGCGCACTTTCAACGCGCCCATTTCTAGAAGCGGCAGTTGAGGAGGTTGTCTCCCAAGCACGATCGACGTTGCAGGCTTCGGCGGATTTGGGGATGGTGTTCATTTCGTCGGCGTTCGCGAGTGAATACTCCCGGTTGTTGCCGTTGCTGCGGGATAAATTGCCGGGAGTGGCGATCGTGGGTTGCAGCGGGGGCGGGATCGTGGGCATGACGCAGCGAGGAAAGGCACGAGAAGTTGAGGAAGAACCCGCGCTTAGTCTGACTTTGGCACATTTACCTGGTG
>JADEXW010000297.1 GCA_015206935.1 Pseudanabaenaceae cyanobacterium LEGE 13415
AATCGATTGGCGGAGGTGATTGAAGGAGTTCAATTTACAGATGGCATTCGTGAGGGAGAACGCGATCATTTAAATCAGAAAAAAGATGCGGCTTAATTCTCTCGTACACCACATTTGACAATATCCCCTAGAATTAGTAGGTGGGACATCGTTTGACATTACGGAGATGCGAAGCCTTGCCATAAAGTCTTGAGACACTTCACTCGCAATAAAAGCATCCGGATCAGCGTCAGAACTCTCTAGCATTTGCTCATAGAGTTGAGTTAACTTTTGCCCATTTCTATGACGCAGAATCACTTGGCAGCGAACTTCCTCACGATCGTCTTGAAGTTCTTCGCTGAGTTTATTCACGATCGCTTGAGGCAGTTTAATTGAGTCATTCTGATACAGAACTACGCTCAGGTTGGTCTTCTCATGCGGTAATAGTTCTACATAACGGCGAATGATTCCAAGTAAACGGTCAGCAGCTTCGGCAGGATTTTCGTTGGTTGTGCGATCGCTTTCGTCTCGCGTAGGACGCTCCATCAAACTGTAGTCATTGACGGTATCAGAAACTGATAAAAGCTCCGGTTGCTGGCCTTGATAGCCCACACAAACTTCAGGATAGTAAGGGTGATCGAGTTCGTTGCGTAAGTCGGCGAAGAAAAGACGAGAATCGCCAAAATTCACCTCTGGAGTTGAGATAATATATCGCAGCAAGCCTGCTAGCTGACGCGCCTTGATTGCGATCGAGGCTAACCTTAGAGGATGCCAAGGAGCGATGATTGCCGCAGGCTTGCCCCGCTCAATTCGGATACAGCCCAAGCGCAAAATAGGTTGATACAAGTCGATGCGATTGAGGTCGCCTTTAACGTAGGTCAAAACGGTCTTGAGGAGTGCTTCGTAAGCTTCGCACTGGTGCAACAATTCTGAATTAGCAATACCCTGTCCTTCAGAAGTGAAGCCTGCGATCGCAGCTCGATAAGTTTCAGAAAAAGTCTTCCATGCGGTTGTGATTGCATCGGAACCTTCTTTCGAGAGACGACCTTCTGCTACCGCTTGTTTAAACTTTGCGGGTAGCATTTTGTCGAGATCGCTTTTACGATCGTACTTGCTGACCAATGACCCTCGATCCTGACGATATGCCGCCATCAACGTACCGACATCAGAGAGTGAGATCCCTTGCAGTCGTCCCTTTTTACTCACCAGTTCCCGTGAGACTTGAGAAAGCTGAAACGGTGAATCTTTGAGCATTCGCTCAAAGTCATTCGCTAACTCCATGCCGATCGCATTTGGATTACAGCGCCAAACCAACTGAGTCTTTGCAATTAGTGACTGAGCGGCATCCCGCATTTCTACATAGAATCTGATTTCTGTTGCCGTTTTTGCAGTGGAAGTGTTTTCGCGATATTTTGCTTTCTGCTTTTTCTGTGTCTCTTCGATGAGAGTTTCGTACTTGAACAACCAATGTGTTTCCCATTCAATGTGGGGAGCAGTCAATTGTTCAATTCCTCGATAGCGGGTGCAGAAATATCGACCGACATCCGCATTAAGTTCTAGCCATTTGCTTTTAGCCGCTTTCTTCTGGGTCTCAATCTTGAGTGACTTAACACTATCGACGTTTTCTGCTTGATCAAATAGTCGCTCAAAGGCTTGAAGCAACCCAATCATAAAATCTGTACATTCGATCGGCTGCCCATAGACAAATTTATCCCACTTAGCTTTGAGTTTACGATCGCCTTCCAATTCCTGGCGATGAGCGTCATAAAACTCTCGATCCTCGTCTAGTGCCTCTCGTTTGTTGCGTTTCTTCAGAGCATTAAGATACTGAAGCTCTTCCTCCGTTAGCGTATCGGGGAACTCGTCATTGAAGAAATCTAGCGTTAAAGAAGCAATATCTGTTTTCTGCGCTTTAAGTCCAGAGAACAGAGTGTTGATATTGTCAGATTCCCACTCGAACTGAGCAAGTGCCTCGGCTGAGACGTTCCAGCCTGCGGCACTGGAGATGAATGACTGAATGATAGGATGAGCGTTCTCAGGGATATCCTCTTTCACTTTATCGAAAGCGGTTCGTAAGTCTTGCTCATCAATGGGTTTACGGCTGGATGTTTGTTTGAGTAGTAGGCAGGCACGTTTGCTAAAAGCTTGCTGAAATAGCTTTTCCCAACGTTGAGTCTGTCCCCACTGAGTTTCAGGAATGGCGCGGAAGAATGCGGAGTCACGCGGAAGCCGCAAAGCAGGCAACGCCCAGCCTAAAGCATCTACGACCGGGAGGCTTTGATCCAAAATGCGCGATCGCGTTTGAACAATAAATTCTGCAAAATTCTCTAGGCTGGGGGTTCCAACCTTTTGCAGTCCTCTAAGCGCTTTACGCCAGTAGTCAATTTGCTCATCTGGAATCGCCAGATCTTTTGAAGCGAGATCGATCCAGCATTCGATTTGCCCTTTGAGTTCTTGGGCACTAATGGAGGTGATGTCATTGAGGGATTGCGATTGATCATCACTACTATTTGCCAAGAGAAGAGCCGGACGATCGCAGGCTGAATGGCGCAAGTGAACAGTTCGCTCATCGGTCAAGATTTCATCAGGCAGGTTACAGCCCCCGACCAGATCGCGCGGAACCTGAATTTTGATCAATGGAGCAAGTTTCGAGTCCTGCAAAATGGTGCGGCAAACTTCTGCAACTTGTTGAGCCGTAAGCCGATTGAGTAGAAACCGTGCAACGCCTTCATTTGCTTCGTCGGTTTGAATTGAGCGTTTAAGGAAATCAGCCGCGACTTGACCGATTAGTTCGATAGTTTGCATCATTTCACCTCCGAGGCAAAGGGGTTTTGGACGTAGGCACAAGCATCAGAGAGGCGTTTAAGCAGTCCAATACTGGCAAGGCGACGCTCTAATCGTTCGGCATTGGCTACAAAGTCTTCTCGATCAGCATCGCCAGAGTTGATGAGTGATTCTGCTTGGCGATCGCCAATGACAAACCCATATTTCTGATGCAGAGTCGCCAAAAACTCCTGAAATTCCATTCGAGTCGGTACGGAGGCAAGTACCAGCGTTCTTAGCAGTGCATCAGTCGGAGCGTAGCGTGTGCGGCTGCTTCGGCTAGAAGACAAGCCAATTTCGCGTGTGAAGTGAAAGAGGGGAGATAATGCCCTTGACGATCTAGCGGCAGCTATGCCATCTAAGTATAGAACAAGTTTAGTGTAATAAATATGACACAAAACAAAGTAAGTGCCACTCTAAGTGCAGCAGATAGGCAAGCTGTCATGAGCGCGATCGACACGATCAAGCAAGCCATGCCCTTTTTAGTTCATCTGACCGTAGAAGAGCGCAAAGCTTCTCCTAAAGTTGGCGATCGCAGTCGTGGCTTCATGCTCAATTGTTTGGATGCCGCACAACAGCATACCGATTGCTTACCGCGATCGTTTGATGTGGAAGAGATGCAGAAAGATATGCAGTTGATGGAAGATCTCTACCCGGTGCTGATGGCGCTGACTGAACTACACAGCCTAGTCGATGACACCTATTTTACTGCTCAATGTGAGGCTTATACCGCCTCTTTGAAAGTGTACGATGCTGTCAAAGCTCACGAAGATCTGCCAGGAATGAAGATTGTTGTGGAACAACTTAGGCAGCAGTTTGCTCGCCGCAACAAGAAAGACACGATTGATTCTACCCCGCAACCAATGGCGGCTGGGGTTTCCTAATTGCTTGAATTGGGCAATCTTTGTTCAACTTCCTTCAATTTGTTTTATTGAACAACGTTTCTATCTCACGATAGGAACGTTTCTTCTTACTCAAAGAGCCGTTCTACTGGATCATAAAATCGTGCATCAGCAGCAAGAACTATTGCAGCGACGACATGAAACAATCTATCAGTTATGAAGGAATTGCCCTTCGCTGCGAAGAAACCGTCCATTGCTATGAAGAAATTGTCCATCAGCACGAAGAAACTGTCTACTATGGCAAAGAAGCAGTTTTTTAGTAGAAAGAAGCTCTCTATCGGCAGCAAGGATTGCAGCGATCTCTTGAGAGGCAAGGCTAATCATAGTAACCGTTTTTTCTAACGTAATCGTCAATGTCGATCGCGTTGTAGATTTCCTTGATTGCCGCGATGCTTTTAGCTGTCCCATGAATTGGATTACGCCACAGCCTATATCTACGGTGCCACGTTTCAAATACTCTACCAGTTAGGTCTTTAACTTGAATCGTGCTTCTATCACAGCCTTTCGTGTTATGAAGCGTCCTCAGAGTCAAAGCATAATCTAACCCCTGAAAATGTCTAACGGTAGGCATCAGACTTTCTCCTCTGCATGAACAGCACCATCAAACATGACGATGAATTCCGCATCAGGAGAAAGGCGGCGGAGGGCTTTCAAGCACTCATCAGCGTCATTTCGACGGCGAAACCGTTTCACTGTGGTATTTTGCAGGTTTGGAAGTTGACGAACGATTATCCAAGGGTGCAGAAGTTCTTCGTATCGCATCGAAGTTTATCCTGAAGGTTAAATGAATGGAAACCAATTAGTTTTCACAATAACACAAACTGGAAGCCATTTGGCTTCTATTTACGGAAACAAACTTCTCTGACACGATCAGAAACATGGGAAAAGCAGGTAAGGTTCTAGCGCAGGTTTTGACGAATTACAGTATCAGCCAGGGCAAACTAGCTGAGAAGCTTGGTATTGCTCGATCGAATGTTCATCGATGGGTTGCTGAGATTAGAGATCCTAACTCGGAGACTGTCCAGGGCATTATTGCAGCGCTTAGGGAAATCAGTCCCAATGCAGCCGATGAGTTTATCAGCTTGTACGCCTCTGATCTGGCTGTAGGAGAAACATCTGTGCTTGAGAACGATTCATCGAGAACGTGGCTAAATCCCATTTTCGGAGGGCTGGCGCGTCTTCCTGAAACAGACGGTCTAAATATTGCCGCTCTCTCCAGAATTTTCGATAAAACAACAACTTCTTATAAGTACGTTTTCTTCCTCTCCTTGCTCGACATTTTAAGAAGACGAAACTTTGATGCTGAGTCTCCAATCAGTTTAAGAGAGCTATTGATCGAGATACTTGTTAATGCTTGGTATCCGCATACTTATTTCAAGTTGTCATTTGGTTTACAAGACAAGATTGCTATTAAATTAGACTCTCTAGAACTCAATCTTGATAAACCAGCATTTGATGAGTCGGAGAAAGAAGCACTCAGAGAGGAGATCTCAAAGCGAAATCTAGACAATCTTCTGAGCGGGAAAGACTCATTAATGAGATATGTACCGTTTCGATTGATTGCGCCTTTCCTATCGCAGCAGTTGAAAGCTTATAAAAGCAATAATAGGAGTGCTACGAGAAACGATGATCTCGAAAACGCAGTAATTGTGGCGCTGGCTGAACAACATTTTGATACAGCTAAACCTCTTTATAAGCTTGATAGCGATTCTCCAACTTCATGTAAATCTATCTACTTATGCCCTGAATGGGTAGCGTATATCAGAGTTAACTACTCGATCGTAAAAGGATGGGTTGCATGGGAATGGTTACAGTACATGCAAAGTCGAAACCCAAGCACACCTGCAATCTCAAGTAAGCTTTTCCCCCAGATTAGGAGAGGTGCTTTAACCTCACAAACAAAATACTGGCAAGCAGTTCTAGAGCATACAGATCAAATTAGTTGTATCTACTCAAATCGTCCTCTGAGAGCAGATTCTCAAATCTCTCTGGATCATTATCTGCCTTGGTCGTTTGTCGCACATGACCAGATTTGGAACCTAATTCCAACGTTTGCTGATGTAAATTCGTCAAAATCCAAAATCATTCCGTCAGCAGTGTATTTTGATGCTTTTGTCAGAGTGCATCATCTTGGCTTAAAGGTTTGGAAGGAAAAAATGAGCAAGGATAGAACCTGGAACAAATTTATCGATGTCTATATTTCTGATTTAAGGCTTCAAACTAAAGATGACTTAACTGATTTTGAGAAACTTAGTAAGGCTTACAGTTCTACGTTTCAGCCTTTGATGTCTTTAGCTACAAGTTTAGGATTTGAAGCAGGTTGGAACTATTCTAAAAATTAGCTTGCAATCGCTAACAAAGACGCATTTCGTACCCCCGTTGGCGTTTTGCTGTTGGGAGACTTCAGCACTGTTTCTAGCTGTTGGAACACCTGCGATCGCAGTCCAGCAATCTCGAAATGTTTCACCGAAAACCGCTCAGGCGCTTTCACCAACAATTCAAAATGTTCGGGTCCTAAGACAGGAATAAACGTGCCATCTTTATAAACCCCAATATCCTCGGCTCGATGAAGCAAGAATGCTGCCAGTAGGAGCGGAAGCGCACCTACTTTCACACCATAGGGAGGCAACGCCAATTCCTGATAGAGCAAAGAAAGTGATCGCTGCTGGTCGATCGCTGCCCTACAGAAAGACTCGATCTTTTCCCAGACTGTCTCTACGCCAGACTGTGGATGAGGCGGATAAAACCCCCATTCACCCATCTCCTGCCGATGAATCCCGGTTGCTTCCAAAACCGAGAAATACATCGCCACTTCGGGACCATACCCTTGTAGACCCAATCTTTCCAAATCAGCAGATTTAAGCATCGCTTCGATTAATTCACGCCGCGCCTTTGCCCCTTGGGAAGTAAGTTCTCGACGATTAATTAGCTCATTGTCGAGACGAAGCGCTAATGGATAGACGCGAT
>JADEXW010001010.1 GCA_015206935.1 Pseudanabaenaceae cyanobacterium LEGE 13415
TTTCAAAGACTTCTCTCGCAGAAAAGCTAGGAATCACTTCGGGTACGAACGTGGACTGTGTTTCAACTAACGGCATTAACAGCGGAGCCACTCGCGTTCCTGTGTAGTACCGAACTGAGTTGATCATCTCTGAAATCAATTGCCCACGATAACTAATGTCTTCTTCAGCGCGTTTCTCAAGAGCGCGAGACAAAACCAAGCCACTAATGACGATCGCACTGACAAAGACAAGCGATAACAGTAAAGTAAATTGGGTTGCCAGCTTAGAAGTTTTTAACATGGCTGTTTCCGATTGCAATGACGAACAATATTGGAGGCTGTAGCGTCCTTCCACTCACGTTCATTCATAGCGCCGATCGCACTCAAATGCTAGCCCTGAGCGCAATTTCATGACTTTTGTGAGAGCGATCGCATACGCTCTATAACGAAAGTCATAGCGATCGAGCAAACCAGGTCAGCGAAAGTCATAGAGTCTCTAGCTAATTCGCCCCACTCAGCAATCAAGACGTTTTTCAGATGTGCATCGAGGAGGGAAAAGCCTATTCTTGGGACATCAAGCGAGGAACACACCCCGAAACAACAACGGTGACTTGATTCTCTCGTTTGATGCAAGTCAACTTACTAGAAACATAGGAACAACTATCATGTCTGAAATCAATAAGCCAATGGAACTGTCTTCTGAAGAACTCGATGCTATTGCGGGTGGATCGGGTGTTGAACTTGAGAAGGACTTGGATCAATCGTTTGTGCAAAACATTCAGCTCGATCGTCGTCGGAATGCGATTGGTGCAAATGGCGCAATCTCTGAAGAAGAAACTGCACAAAAACAAACCGAAGTCACCCTGAACAATGACTTGTTTGCGAGAGAGTTTCCTAACAATGTAACTTGAATTGCAAAGAAACACTGTTCACATACAACAACATAGGAAAAACTATCATGTCTGAAATGAACAAACCAATGGAACTGTCCACTGAAGAACTCGAAGCTGTTGCAGGTGGAGCGGGTGTCGAACTGAGCAAAGACTTGGATCAATCGTTTGTGCAAAACATTCAGCTCGATCGTCGTCGGAATGCGATTGGTGCAAATGGCGCAATCTCTGAAGAAGAAACCGCGCAAAAACAAACCGAAGTGACGCTCGACAATGACTTGTTCGCGGCAGGGGGTTCTGCTCTTGAAGCTTGAATTGCAAACGGCGCACTG
>JADEXW010000298.1 GCA_015206935.1 Pseudanabaenaceae cyanobacterium LEGE 13415
CTTCAAAGATTACTACCAAGTTCTAGGGGTGAGCAAAACCGCGAGCGCTGACGAGATCAAGAAGGCGTTTCGCAAACTCGCGCGTCAGTATCACCCCGATGTGAATCCCGGCGATAAAGCCGCTGAAGCAAAATTCAAAGAAGTCAACGAAGCGAACGAAGTCCTGTCTGATCCCGACAAGCGCAAGAAGTACGACCAGTACGGGCAATACTGGCGACAAGCGGATCAAGCGGGCGGGAGCTATTCTCGATCGACTTCGACTTCTCGATCGCCGTTCAACACTGGCGGCTTTGATGATGTCGAATTCGGTCGCTACGACAATTTCGAGGAATTCATCAACGATTTATTAGGTCGATCGCCTTACGGTGGACGCGATCCATTCCGCAATGCCAACTATCGCGCTCCAGGCGGATTCTCAACGGATGAACGCGCCGCAACTGGCGAAAATCTTGATATTGATGCCTCGATCAAACTCACATTTTCCGAAGCTTTTAACGGCACAGAAAAGCGCTTGAGTGTGAATAACGAAGAAATTAACGTCCGCATTCCTGCGGGAGCTAAAGCGGGCAGTCGCGTCAGAGTTCGGGGTAAAGGTCGCTCTAGTCGGTTCTACACGAGTCAGCGAGGAGACTTGTATCTCACTGTCGAACTGTTGCCGCATTCGTTCTTCCAATTTGATGCGGATGGCAATCTCACTTGTGAAGTCGCGATCGCGCCTGATGAAGCCGTTTTGGGAGCGCAAATCGATGTGCCAACTCCCGATGGAACGGTAAAAGTGAATGTTCCAGCGGGTGTACGATCGGGACAATCATTGCGCTTACGGGGCAAGGGTTGGAAGAATCAGAAAGGCGAACGCGGCGATCAAATGGTCAAAATTACGATCGCACCTCCGAAAGAATTAAGCACGATCGAGCGTGAGGCTTATGAGAAGATTCGAGACAATCGAAGCTACGATCCCCGTAGTGCGATTAAGTCGGTCACGCTGTAAGTCGATCAATTTCGGTTAACAATGTCTCAACACTTGCATTGTGATCGAGGAATGAGAACAGATGCTTGTATCTTAAAATGCCTTGTCGATCAAGCAAGAATTGAGCCGGTAAAGGAGCGCCTAATGCTTGTCCCGTCTGGTATTTCCAAAAAACTTTACAGCTTGAATCACTCAGTAAAGGAAACTTTAAACCGAGATCTTCAACCACTTTTTTGCTTTGGTGTTCGTCGGTGCTGGTGATCATTAAGAGTTCGACTTGGCGATCGACCAATTCTTGATACTGATCATTCAGCGCTTTGATGTGCGGAAAGCAAAAAGGACAGTACTGTTTCTCGGTGAAAATTCGAGTAAAAGCGAGAATCACAGGACGATCGTTGCGGTAATCAGACAGTTTGACCCGGCGATCGTTCTTGATGTCTGGTAATTCAAATTCGGGTGTCGCTTGTCCCAGCGTTAAAGCGTTCGTTGCTGGAATTGGCATGAAATTCTTGAAAAATCGCTGATTGATTAAGCCACTAAAGTCGGTTGAGGTCAACATAACTCGATAGATGTAATTTTTTCTTTATTCTAGAGTTGGAGCGCAAAACTTTCTCGAATATGGAAATCGGCTTCCTTGCCGCAATGTTTAAGCGCCCAATAGCTGAGTTGATTGGTTTCGATGACGGCTGTGATTCCGAGATCGATCGATTGCGTGAGATTGAGACGGTTTAAATTGAGGTCGATCGAAAGAATGGTGTGCAGCGATCGCGTTTCCAATTCAAAGGGTAATGACGAAAATGCGGATTCTTCCTGCATTTCAGCCCGATAACTCTCGAATCGATAAACATTCCAATCGCCGCTTGGAGATAGATTAAATTCCCAGTATTGCGATGAGTTTTGTACTCCGATGAAGAATTCAAAACAGGTTGTTTGCCATAAATTGTGTTGGCGGGTTGGAGATTTTGCAACGGGAATGAGAGCGTTTGAGAGCGAATCAAAGAGATCAAATTGGAGAATTAATCGGTTATCAGTTCGATTAACGCTGCCTGAAAGATTGAGAGTTGCTGGAGCGAATGCAATATCAAATGGATGAAGAGAAAAGTTGCTCATCGGAGATCTTCAATAATTTTACAAATTGAGGATTCTTGAGATTCAATACTTTGAGTCAGCGCAAACTGAACTAATGCACGCATCAAATTATGCTCTGGATAAGTCGTTTTGAAGTAGACATTCCCTGCGAGATAATCTGTAAAAAATCGTAAACCTAGCTCAAACGAGATCAAGCGAATGGAATCAAATAAGTAAAAATAATCTTGTTCGTTGAAAAATATTTTTGCCTCTGTGAGATATCCGCGTAGAATTCCTTTACACAAGTCAGGCTCGAATTGAACCGTCTCCCAGTCTTGAGTTTCTTCGCCTACTGTATTACACCCCGATCGTAAACAGTCGCCAATATCGTAATGAATTAATCCCGGTTTCACTGTATCGAGATCAATCACGCTCACTGCTTTTCCGGTTGCTGTATCCATCAAAATATTATTAATTTTCGGATCACCGTGCATTAATCGAAGTGCTAACTTTCCTGACTCTTTCGCATTTTCTAAAACGTGCGCCCAGGATTGTCGATCGCGAATAAATTCCAAGCAGTAGTTCACCTCAATTGATCGAGCAACCGTCATTTCAGCTAAAACGCGATCGTACTGTTCTAAATACCGTGGCGTGATGTGAAACCCTTCTAGCGTATCGCTCAATTGTTCTGGCGGTAAATCGCTAATCAAGCTGTGAAACATTCCCAACGCATAACCAATTTCCTCAGCATGGTCGGAGTTTTGGATCGTGTCATGCGATTGAGAATTTTCAATCAAACTCAATGCTCTCCAAAACGAGCCATTTTCATCAATGTAATAATCTTGGTTGTCAGAAGTGCAAATGACTTGAGGCGTTTCCCATCTACGATCAAGAGATTTGCTCGATAAGCGATCACAAATATGCCGTGTACAAACTCGCATATTTTGCATCACTGCTTGTGGCTGAAGAAATACTTGAGTATTGATTCTTTGTAGTACAAATTTTGATTCTTCTAACGTTACTAAAAATGTGTCATTAATATTTCCACTACCGAACGTTTGAATATTCGTAATGGGTTGATTTGCGAACTGAGCCGCGATCGTACTCAAATTGTTCTGAATTTGAATCATCATATGATCTCCCGCGTTGGAAGATATTATCCGATATTTTGTCGATCCGTAAATTCCCCAGTGAGAAAAATCCGTGGATTCACTGCTTTGTTTGAGTGTGTGAATGTTCTAGTCGCAGTCTTGGGCAATCTACCCATTGAGCAAACTAGAACCCTCGCCCCCACTGGAGAAACTTATGGAATTCGCGGGATTACCCAACTGGAATCGTTCTCTCTCAACCGACCTCGATCGTGGATCTACGATCGCGATTCCACAGAATTACTTAACCCAGTCTCCGCTCTTTCACAATCGAGGCTCATCCCTAATTGTGATTGATTCAACCGTCCCAAATTACCAGCAGTTGATCGCAGGACTCCAGCCTGATTCACAAGTCTTGATTCTTGATCCGGTACAAGATGCGATCGAACAAATTACCCAAACGCTACTGGGGCAGAGCGGCGTTTCTAGTTTGCATCTCGTCTCACACGGAAAATCGGGCGGGATTCAACTCGGTGGCACTTGGCTCGATCGTACAAATCTTGAGCGTTATCAATCCGAATTCCAACTCTGGGCAAAATCGCTCAACGCTGAAGCCGATATCTTGATTTACGGCTGTGAAGTCGCTCAAGGAGAAGCAGGAAAAGCATTTATTCAACAATTCGCCCAATTGACTGGAGCAGATATCGCAGCTTCGGATGATTTAACTGGAAATACAAAACTGAATGGAAATTGGATTTTTGAAGCGAATACTGGGGAGATTGAAAGCGCGATCGCATTCAACGCCGAAACTCGCACGCAGTATGATGGGATTTTACCCGTTGATTTGATTTCTGGCGGAAATGCAACGCTGATCGGGGGTAGTGTTGGACTCAATAACATTGGACGCAACGCAGTCAGCGGCGATGGGCGATACGTCGTATTCAGCAGTAGCGCGATTCTCTCACCGAATGATGCGAATGGCGCATCGGATGTGTTTTTGTACGATCGTACCGCTGACACCATTACTCTCATCAGCCGCAATTTTGGGAACACCGGAGCCGCTGCCGGAAGTTCATTCAATCCAGTCATTAGCTTCGATGGCAGTTCCATTGCATTTATCAGCGATGCGAATGACTTAGTTTCTGATATGAATACGACCACGCAGGCGAACAATATTTTTGTGTGGACTCGATCGACAAACACAATTACCTTAGTCAGTCGCAACCAAGACGGAACGGCTGGCATTGAGGACTCTGCCGCACCCAGTATTAGCGATAATGGCAGCCGGATCGCCTTTCAAACCCAGGCTGAACTCGTATTCACCGACATCAGTACTGTTCCAGATGTGTATGTCTGGGATCGGGCGACGGGATTAACGCAGGTCAGTCGAAACCGCACCGATGAGCGCAGCCGAACTCAGGGCGCGGATTCTCCTGTGATTAGCGGTGACGGAAACTATGTCGCCTTCACCAGCCTATACACCAACCTTGCATTCGGAGATATCAATCGCTCTCAGGACGTTTTCCTGTGGCAGGCTTCCAACGATCGCGTTGTGAATTTGACGATCGATCGATTCTCAAGCTCATCCAGTCCAGTCATTAGCCAGGACGGAAGCCGAGTCGCATTTGTGGGCGATCCAGATAATTCGACCGATCCGACTCGCACAGTTGCCAATGTGTTTGTCTGGACGCGCTCTGGATTTGATCCAGACGGTGTCGTTCAAGGTGGCGTGCAGTTAGTCAGCTTCGATCGTACGGGCACAACTTCTGGAAACGCGAATGGGGCATTTGGAAGCGCGGCGGGATCACAAAATCCATTCATCAGTCGGAATGGGAATGCGATCGCGTTTACCAGTTTTTCGAGTGATTTGGTAGATGGAGATACGAATAACGCGATCGATGTTTTTGTGCGAAATCTGACAACGAATCAAACCACGCTAGTCAGCCGTAGTAGTGGAGGCGCGATCGCGGATGGTAATTCAGGAAATGCGAGTTTGAGCGCGGATGGAAATCGCGTGATTTTTACCAGTTTGGCGACAAACTTGGTGAATGGTGATACGAATGCACAACAAGATGTGTTTGTGCGTGATATTGCTGCTAACACGACCTTTTTAATTAGCCGCACTCCAACAGGTAGCGTGGGTAATAATGCTTCTGGAACGAATTCCACTGGCATTGGCGCATCGACTTCTGTTCCGATTCTGACTAATGATGGTAATACTGCTATCTTTGTCAGTCTCGCGCAGGATCTCGCCCCTGACGATACTAATAATTTATTTGATGGCTTTGTCGTTCCGGTTACAACTGGAAACGCAACGTTGCTCAGTCGTCGGAATACTGATCCAAATCTCGCTTCTCGCACTGGAAGCGGCATTTCGACGGCTGGAAGCAATTCAATCAGCGACGATGGGCGCTATATCGTCTTTACCAGTGCTGCACCTGAAATTGTGGATGGCGATACGAATGGGGTTGCAGATGTCTTTTTACGCGATCGACAAACGAATACCACTACATTGATCAGTCGTGGAACGAACATTGCGAACGGTGCTTCTGGAAATGCAGCCATTAGCGCAAATGGGCGCTATGTCGTGTTTACCAGCGCTGCCTCGAATTTAGTAGCGGGTGATAGTAATAATGCGATCGATATTTTCTGGGTTGATCGTCAAACTCAGGAAATTCGTTTGGTGAGTCGCGCGATCGGGGGCGGTAGTGCGAATGCAACTTCACTCAGTCCGGTTGTGAGTGCGGATGGCTTGTTTGTCGCGTTCACCAGTGCTGCAACGAATTTAGTGAATAGCGATACAAACAATCAGCAAGACGTATTTTTGTGGAATAGCGCAGATAATTCGATCGTGCTTGTGAGTGCGGGAAGTAATGGCACTTCTGAACAGCCTGTGATCAGTGCAGATGGACGATTTGTCGGGTTTGTGAGTGCTGCCTCAACTTTAGTGAGCGGTGATACAAATGGGCAGCGCGATGTCTTTGTTTGGGATCGCACAAATGGTGCGATTACGTTAGTGAGTCAATCGACGGCAAATGTTATTTCAGATGGCGATTCGTTTGAGATCAGCATGAGTCGAAATGGACGGTCGATCGCATTTACCAGTACGGCTCGGAATCTAGCAGGCGCTCCGGATATTGATAACGATGAAGATGTGTTTGTTCGCAATCTGGATACAAATACGACGGTTCATGTAAGTGCGAATCAGACAGGTGGATACAGCACAACGCCGCAGACGGGCCCGAATGCAGGTTTTAATGCGAGAGCATTTGATCCGATGATTAGCGGCAATGGACAATATGTCGTGTTTACGAGTGATTTTGACAATCTCGTTGCTGGCGATGCGAACAATGCGATCGATGTGTTCCGACGCGATTTAGTCACCGGAACCACGCAACTGATCAGCGTGAATCAATCTGGAACCGGAAGCGGCTCTGGAGTTCCAGGCTCAGACAGTGGAACCGGAAGCGGCTCTGGATCGGGTTCATCTTCTCCAGCAATTAGCAACGAT
>JADEXW010001011.1 GCA_015206935.1 Pseudanabaenaceae cyanobacterium LEGE 13415
TAATAAAGGGTTTGAGATCCATAGTTTTTCAAAGACAAACAGTACTGCAATGGGTTATCGCACAACTTATCGAACTTGTCACTCAGAATGATCAAGTTGAGATACGCTTAGAAACAGTCGATCGCGCAATTTCAATGACGCTCCAGGATCAGATTCAACAACAGCGAGTCAGCCATATTATTGATAGCTATCAATTAGATGGCGAAGATAATGAGCTTTGTGCTGCTTGTTTGACGGCGATGTTGCAACTGTATCCGACTGGTTTGATCGAGTTGGCATTAGTTGAAACAATTGTGCAAAATTGGGCAAGAGTCCCGATGGTCAAAGGTGTTGAGTTTTTTCGCCAAGTGGAAGCGCTTCTGACTCAATGGCAGACAGATGCAATTGCAGTGTCATTCGATCCAACGGAATTTCAACTCGTAACGGGATTAGATGCGACTCCGATTTTTGGTTCATCAAATTCTGCAAGCACGATCGCACAGCGCTAATTTAATGTGAATTTGATGGATTATTTGAGTAATAAATTTTCTGGGTATCGCCCCCTAAATCCCCCATTCTGGGGGACTAAGAGCAAGAGAAATTTCTCAATTCCAAAGCGCTTTCTATCTTCAAAGTCCCCGAAATTTGGGGAATTTAGGGGGCATTAGCCGATCCAATCGAAACGAGAAATTCGATCGCACAGCGCTAATCTGCGTTACTCTGAGTTGAAGTTTTGTGAAGGTAGACCTGTGCTTGCTGCGATTCTGTATGACTTAGACGGAACGATTGTTGATACTGATCCGGTGCATATTCTAGCTTGGTATGAGATTTTCAAAGAGTTTGGAATCGAGATCAACGAAACGATTTACAAACAGCGCCTTAGTGGTAGAACAAATCCGCCAATCATTGCAGAATTTTTACCTCATCTAACTGCGGCAGAAGGAGAAGCATTGGGCGATCGTAAAGAAGCCCGATTTCGTGAACTCGCTGGACAACTTCAACCGATCAAAGGTTTAAGAGAATTAATCGAGTGGGGCAAACAAAATTCTCTGAAACAAGCTGTCGTTACGAATGCGCCGCGCGAAAATGTTCACTTTATGTTGAATCTTTTGAAGCTCGATCGAGTGTTCGATCGCGTTGTCATCGCAGACGATTTAGGCATCGGTAAACCCGATCCGGCTCCTTACCTTCATGCACTCAAAGAATTCAAC
>JADEXW010000034.1 GCA_015206935.1 Pseudanabaenaceae cyanobacterium LEGE 13415
TTCGCCTAATACACTTTCAACATAAGTGACTAAAAGAAATGCGATCGCGGTTGCAATCGTATGTGATGTGATCATGGCGGACAGATGCGGAATCGGCAGCAAGTTAATCCAAGGTTCGATCCAATGTACTGTTGCATCTTCGCCAAGCCATCCGAGTAGTAGGCTTCCAGCAGTTGTTCCGGTTTGAGTCACCGAAAGATATTGCCCTAAATTATTCTGGGCTTTTTGCACCAATTGAGCAGCTTTTTGAGTTCCAGGATTGTCACTTTGTTGCGCCAGCGAATCGATTTCACCTTTTGAAGCAGACACGATCGCTAATTCAGCAGCAACAAAAAACGCCACAAATATCACAAAAATCAGCAAGACTGCTAATCTCACCAATGTTTCAACTGTTTCAATTTCAAAAGTCTCTAGAGTCGTCAAAGCCGCATCTCCTAATGATTTACAAAAATATGAATATAACAATCCTAAAATTAGTCGTAAATTGCATGGTTGATCGTGCCCCCTAGCCCCCAAGTTTGGGGGAACAAGACTCTTAGCCCCCAGACTTGGGGGTTTGGGGGCTTTCCCGAATCTTACAACTCAAATCGAATTGCCATATGTTTCGGGAATCTTATGTAAAGATTACTGACTGATTTCGGGAGTTTCATCCTCCCAGGCAGGATTTCATTATTACGTCAATCAAACGGATCATGTTGCTAAAACGTTCTTTGTTTACAACGCTCGCTGCGCTGAGTCTAGTTGCTGCGCCCGAATTGTCGATTTCATCACCTAAAGTTTTTGCTCAACCTGCTCCCGTTGCTGTGTCTGAAATCGATCGAGCGCAATCGATCGCGGAAATTCTCCCGGCAGAAACGCTAGGAGTTGTGATGGTGAATACGCAGAACGATCGCTGGAAAGAATTGAGCCAATTCAATTTGTTTCCCAGCGATTTCTCGTTTCCAGGAGCGATCTTTTATCCATCCAATCCAGGCTCCAATTTTGCCAAAGATATTCAACCTTGGTTGGGTGATCAGTTTGGAATTGCCTTGCTCTCTGGAAAGAGCATCGTCACTGTTTCATCGGTGAAAGATCAGGTGGCATTAAAGCAATATGTTGACGCAATCAAAGGAACCCGCACAAAAGCGCCAACTGAGACCCAATACAAGAGCGCAACCATTTTAGAGTTTCAAACCGAAGAACGAACTGAGACAGAAACCAATCTCGAACCCGTTAAGGAAGCTAAAAAGCCACAAGCTCGACCCGCACCGAGTCCCAGACCTCCTCGGCAAGTTAAAATCCCTGTGCCGAAACTTGCGATCGCGATTCTCCCCGGTTATTTCGTGAGTGCAAACTCTGCCGATGCAATCAAAGAAATGCTTGACGGACAAGGCAAACTCACCCAGAATCCGAAGTATCAGAAATTAGCAAACAATCCGAAAGCAACTCGATCGATTGCTCTGCTTTACGGCAAATATGTTGAAGCTTTCAAAGCCATCAACGAAATTCAGCAAGCCCAACTTGCAGAAATTAGAAAGGGCAATCCGAATGCACCCGCCTTTCCAGATTTCTCGATCGATCCCAAACTGGTTGATCCGCTGGCACAGTTTTACGACACCGCAGAAGGATACGTCTGGGCAGAATCGACCGGACTTCGTGCCCAATTTGCCATAAACCTCAGGCAAACCATTCCAGTGAATTTATTAACGCCGCTCACGACTCGCAACGAAATTCTACAACGCTTGCCCGAAGTGAATTACATGGTGGCGAACAGTCAGAATTTAGCTTTGTATTGGCGCGTGTTGACGACCGGATTAGAATCGCAACCTGCCTGGAAGCCTTTCTTGGATCAAGCGCGAAAATCGATGCAACAAGCATTCGGAGTAGACGATCGCGATCTCTTGCCTTGGATGAACGGGGAATATGTTGTCTTTGCTTATCCCACACGAAGAGGCTTCATTCCCGCTACGGCTCCAAACCTGGATATTGCGCTGGGCATGATGGTGCAGACTGACGATCGAGCCACCGCAGAAACCGCATTGAAGAAATTTACCTCATTTGTTGAGCCGCGTTTAGGAAAGCCACTGGTGCAACGCGGCACGATCGCAGGTCAGCCGTTTACGAATTATGGAGCGGTTGAAAAAGGTCGATCGCTGAATTTCTTTAGTCACGGTTGGACGGATCAAAATACATTGCTGATGTTATTCGGTGGCGGATCGGTGAGTGACTTTAATCCAGTCCCGACGCGAAATTTGACCCAAACGGCGAATTTCAAATCTGCGATCGAGCCTTTCCAAAATGCGAATTTGGGCTATTTCTATGTCAATCAAGGCGCATTTATGACCTTTTTGAACAATGGATTGCTGCCTGTTTTCTTGGGTCGATCGATGCAAGGAAATCCGTTTGTAACGCAGATTCAAGATAGTTTAGGTAGCATTCGGAGTATTAGTGGCGCGAGTGCGATTACGGGCGAGCAAGTTCAGTTTGAGGGCTTTTTATCGCTTTCTCCACGGCTAAGACGATAGACCTTTTCTGAACTTACAGGCAACATAGTAGAGTTTGATGTCCGCAGATGAGCGTTTGTCTGCGGATATTTTTTTGGCACGAGTTCAACATGCGATCGATTTTCCACAGAATCAAGCTGTGTAGAATATAAGCACCTCGAACAAGACTTGCCCAACGAAGACAACTAGAGAGACGAAAGATGAGTCAATCGATCGAATGGACATCCGAAGCCGAAGCAAAATTAAAAGAAATTCCTTTTTTTGTGCGTCCGGCAGCCCGAAAGAAAATTGAAAAGTTCGCTCAAGAAATGGGAGCCACGCAAATTACACCTGAGATCTATGATCAAGCAAAACAGAAGTTTGGCAGTTAGTTGAGGATACCGCCATGACGATTTCTGCACAGCCCAAGATTTGGACAGACGAGGAATTTATGGCATTGCCGGACAACGGCGATCGCTATGAGCTAATCAGTGGACAGCTTCAAATTATGGCGGGTGCAGGCATGGAGCATGGCTATCTTACTGCACTTGTAAGTAGTCATCTCGGACAATATAGCCTTAATCACAAACTAGGTATCGCTTGCAATTCAAGTACTGGCTTCAGAATGAAATCTGGCAACCTACGATCGCCAGACGTTTCCTTCGTTGCAAAAGACCGACTCAAAGGCTTGAAAAAGCTTCCTAAAGGCTTCTTCGATGGTGCGCCAGATTTAGCCGTTGAAGTCATTTCGCCTAGCAATACGTTTGATGAAATTCACCAGAAGATCGTGGAGTATTTTGAAAGTGGCTCTCGATTAGTCTGGGTGATTAATCCCGATGAAGAAACGGTGCTTGTCTATCGTGGAACAACGCCCGATCGCTTACTAAAAAAACCGATTCCTTAGATGGAGAAGAAGTGGTCGCGGGATTTCGATTCGCGATCGTTGAACTCTTCACCGATCGCGATTTTGATTGATCAACATCTTCTAGATTGCTGCTGGTTCAACGACAAGAATTTCCGCGTACCTCATGAAGTCACGAACGTTGAACGTCGCAATATGCGTTAATTCGTGAATCAGCATCGCCGCAACTAATCTAGCATCATGCACATTGACTCCTCGAATTCCGTAGCGGCTCACGATACCTTCCCACGCTGGATAGATTGCTGCGGTATCTGGTAAAAGTGTAAACAACGAACGAAGTTGCTGAATTTCTAATCTGGCTTCTTCAGGAGTACGTCCCAGCCCATTTCGTTCTAAAGGACGAGTGTAGACATTCCAAAACTCAATTAGATTTTGCGGAATGATGTAGAGCGGTTCACCTTGTTCGCGCAATCGAGTGAGAGCCTGCACCGCAATTTGATTCATTGCATGGTTCACATCAATGCTTCGTAGTAAAAGATTCGTATCAATCAGAAAGGGCATTTATCGATCGTCTCCATAAATGCTCTCGCGACCGATGGCTTCGTCTGACAATGACGGCAATCTAAGTTCACGATGACCTTCTACCCAAGCCACGAATCGTTGTGCCCATGCTTCTGAGTTCTCTTGAGTATCTGGCTGGGAAGCTTGTAGATCAAGCAGATTTGTGATCAATGATTCTAAACGAGGTTTAATCTGTTCTGAGGGGAGTTGGGTCAGTTTTGATAAAATTTGCATCATCGCTTCTAGATCCTCTGAATTCTCTTCTAGAATGCGAAGCTGATCTGTAGAAGAATGCTCTGCCATAGTCCTCTGTCAGTGATTGGTTTCTCAATCATACTCTTCAAGTGTGTGGACAGAAAATTGGGAGAAGTCCAAGCTGATGAGAACGATCGAGCTTCAGATAATGGCTTTTGTGATTTCCCGGTTTTTCATTATTCTCCTAGCTGCTATCTTTCAGCTACATCTATTTCGCTTAAAACACATGAGCAATTCATGGCATGAGTTAATGCAAACCCTTCAATTTGAGGGCGAAAATGCAAGTCGAAATCCCAGTGAGGAAGTAATTGCTGTTTTTGAACAGGAACACAAGATTACTCTTTCATCAGATTACAAGGAGTTTTGTGAACTTTTCGGTTCAGGTTGCTTCGGCAACACACTTGATATTTATTGCCCTGGAAATTCTCAACTTTTGCTAGGACAAGAAAGGCTACAACTAATCATCAACAATATTAGAGAATTTTCATCCGGTGATGCTCAATTAGATGATGAGAAAATTGATTTATTGAGCAATGGTTTTTGGATCGGTATTGATAGCTCAGGGTATTGTCTGATATGTGATTTAGGAACTTATTGCGACGAGGACTCTAGCTATGACTTGTATTGGGTGCAAGAGGATTGCCCAGAATCTGAAAGTTTAGAGTGCAATGTTTATTACGCTGGACGCTCTTTCTTTGAGTTGTTCCGAGATTTTTGTAATGGCTTGCGAATAAACCCTTGCCTTAAGCCCTCATACTTTCGCTATTGAGTTACTAACTTTCGGATATTTGGACGGGTAAAGGGCGGTACTCCGATCTCACCAAAGTCGATCGCTTCTTTACAATGGCGATATCACGATCTAGATGAGGGGAACGCGATGCAGCCGAATAGTGCAGAGAAATTTACCGAAAAAGCCTGGGAAGCGATCGTTCGCACTCCGGAAATCGTGAAACAGGCACAGCAACAGCAGATCGAGACTGAGCATCTAATGAAAGCGCTTCTTGAGCAAGATGGCTTGGCGATCAGTATTTTCAATAAGCTGGCTGTTCCTGTCGATCGAGTGCGCGATCGAGCCGATGAATTTATCCGCAAACAGCCGAAAGTGTCGGGTAGTGGTACGTCCGTGTATTGGGGACGCAGTGCCGATTCGCTGTTAGATCGAGCGGAAAACTATCGCAAACAATTCGAGGATGATTTTATCTCGATCGAGCATTTACTCTTAGGATATGCCCAAGATAGTCGCTTCGGGAAAGGCTTACTGGCAGAATTTAGAGTAGATGAAGCAAAACTTAGAAACGCGATCGAACAAGTTCGGGGTAATCAAAAAGTGACAGATCAAACTCCTGAAAATAAGTACGAAGCTCTAGAGAAGTATGGGCGCGATTTGACTCAGTATGCGCGGGAAGGCAAGCTCGATCCGGTGATTGGTCGAGATGATGAAATTCGTCGCACGATTCAGATTCTCTCGCGTCGGACGAAGAATAACCCGGTGTTGATTGGTGAACCGGGTGTGGGTAAAACTGCGATCGCGGAAGGTTTGGCACAACGCATCTTAAGTGGTGATGTGCCGCAATCTCTGAAGGATCGCAAGTTGATCGCACTTGATATGGGTGCGTTGATTGCAGGTGCGAAATATCGCGGTGAGTTTGAAGAACGATTGAAAGCCGTTCTGAAAGAAGTGACCGATTCGCGCGGCAATATCATTTTGTTTATTGATGAGATTCATACCGTGGTTGGTGCGGGTGCAACTCAGGGCGCGATGGATGCGGGTAATTTGCTCAAACCCATGCTGGCGCGGGGTGAATTGCGGTGTATTGGTGCGACGACTTTAGATGAGTATCGCAAGTACATTGAGAAAGATGCAGCCCTTGAGCGCCGATTCCAGCAGGTCTTTGTGGATCAGCCGACAGTCGAAGATACAATTTCGATTCTACGTGGATTGAAAGAACGGTATGAAGTTCACCACGGGGTGAAGATTTCCGATTCTGCGTTAGTCGCTGCGGCAACGCTTTCGACTCGTTATATTAGCGATCGATTTCTTCCTGATAAAGCGATCGACCTCGTTGACGAAGCTGCGGCGAAGTTGAAAATGGAGATCACTTCTAAACCTGAAGAGTTGGATGAAGTCGATCGTAAGATTCTCCAGCTTGAAATGGAGCGCTTATCGTTGCAGAAAGAGAACGATGCAGCATCGCGCGATCGCTTAGAACGATTGGAACGCGAATTGGCAGATCTCAAAGAAGGTCAATCGACTTTGAATGCTCAATGGCAAGCTGAAAAAGGCGTGATCGCTGAACTTCAAAAGCTCAAAGAAGAGATCGATCAAGTCAACCTTGAGATCCAACAAGCCGAGCGCGATTACGACCTCAACAAAGCTGCTGAACTGAAGTACGGCAAGCTAAACGAGTTGAATCGCAAGCTAGAAGAAACTGAAACTCGCCTGACTCAAACTCAGAAATCGGGTACATCCCTGCTCCGCGAAGAAGTGACTGAATCAGACATTGCTGAAATCATTTCTAAGTGGACAGGCATTCCGGTGAGCAAGCTCGTTGAATCTGAAATGCAGAAACTCTTAGAGCTTGAAGATGTTCTGCACAAGCGCGTGATCGGACAAGACGAAGCAGTGACTGCGGTTTCTGATGCCATTCAGCGATCGAGAGCCGGACTTTCTGATCCAAATCGTCCCACTGCCAGCTTTATCTTCCTGGGCCCAACAGGTGTTGGTAAAACCGAGCTTGCTAAAGCGCTCGCTTCTTTCCTGTTTGATACTGAAGAAGCCATGATTCGGATCGATATGTCTGAGTACATGGAGAAGCATTCAGTCTCACGCTTGATTGGTGCGCCTCCTGGATATGTGGGCTATGACGAAGGAGGACAATTAACCGAAGCGGTTCGTCGTCGTCCTTACTCGGTGATTCTGTTTGATGAAATCGAGAAAGCACATCCCGATGTCTTTAACGTGATGTTGCAAATTCTCGATGATGGTCGCGTCACCGATTCGCAAGGTCGCACCGTAGACTTCAAGAACACGATCATTATCATGACCTCGAACATCGGTTCACAGTACATCTTTGAATACGGTGGAGACGATGATCGCTATGAAGAAATGCGATCGAGAGTCATGGATGCAATGCGATCGAGCTTCCGTCCTGAGTTCTTGAACCGAATCGATGAAATCATCATCTTCCACAGTCTGCAAAAATCGCAACTGCGCGAAATCGTCAAGATTCAGGTTAAACGGTTAGAGCAGCGATTAGCAGATCGTAAGATGTCGCTGAAGCTATCCGATGCAGCACTCGATTTCTTAGCTGAAGTGGGCTTTGATCCGGTATACGGAGCGCGTCCATTGAAAAGAGCGATTCAGCGGGAATTGGAAACTGCGATCGCGAAAGAGATCCTACGCGGTCACTACACCGAAGGCGATACGATCTTCGTCGATGTCGGTGATACAGAACGCTTAGAGTTCAAGCGCTTGCCTGCGGAAGTGGTGACAACACAATAAGCTAAACGGGGTGGGAGAAATCTCGCCCCATTCTTGTATTAGGCGTTTAAGATTGAAACATTGCTGAACGAAGAGAAACACTATGCAGGCAGCCGTTCGGATTGTGACTAAAGTGCTACCAGGGAACAAAATCGAAGTGGAAGTTCCGGACGGTTCTGTTGGCGCAGAAGTAGAAGTGATTGTTGTTCTTTCTCAAACGATTCCAACTGGCGACGAAATGTTCTGAAGCTGATTGAAGAGATTCGCGATCGTCATCCTCAGCGTTCTACCGAAGACATCGATCGAGAACTTGCATCAGCAATCGAAAATTCTGCATCAATGGCAGTAATTTCAGCTTGAATTTCTGGATCGCATGACATGGCATCGATCGAACTTTTTCAATCTCCATTCCCGTAGAAATTCATCATCGCTTCATCCAAGGGTGAATTCTTTAAATCTATGACCCAGATCGGATAAAGAATCCATCTTTTTCGTCAACGAGAATGGCTCATCATTTGACGCACCTGAGCGGATACGTCACAATCGGACGTAAGTATCGAAGCTCATCGGGTGCGTCAAATTTCGCGTTACGACCTCTGAACTAGCCCAACCTCACCTCTTCATGCAATCTACGCTCAAGACTGGACAAGCAACACTCTGGGTTCTCCTCGTCGGCGTGAACCAGTATCACGATCGACGATTTCCAACACTGCAATATTCCACGATCGATACCCAACGGCTTGCGGAGGCATTTGCAGATGTGACGCAAGAGTTTCCGCAAAAATCGATTCAGGTGTATCACGATTATGCAACTGAGCCAACGTTGGATGCAGTGCGATCGAGCTTAGAAGCGATCGTCAGTCAGGCGAAACCGGAAGATACTGTTGTTTTCTATTTTTGTGGGCATGGAGCGCTTGATCCACAGTTACAGCAAGCCGTATTGTGTTTGTCCGATACGCAGAAAGATGCAATGCTGCGAACCGGATTGAGCGCGATCAAACTGTTGGGAATGATGGGGAGTTGTGCGGCGAAACATCAGATTTTGTGGATTGATGTGTGTCATGCGAATGGAATGACGGCTCAGAGTGAAACACCGGAATTGCTAGATAGTCCGATCGAGCAGTTGGTTCAGATGTTCCGACAACAAGCGGCACAGAATCTGAAGTTTCAGGCGCTGTTATCGTGTGATGCAAAACAGCAATCGTGGAAGTTTCCAGAGTTAGGGCATGGGATTTTTAGTCACTTTTTGATCGAAGGACTGCGGGGAGCAGCGGCTAATCCACAAGGAGTTGTAACGGCTTCGGTGTTGGCGAATTATGTTCACGATCGAACAGTGCAATACATCGATCGAACGAACCAACAATTGACATGGTTGCATCGCGATACAGAAAATCGTCCCTCGAAAGCGATCGTACAAACTCCCGCGCGAATTGCTCAGTCGCAAACTCAAACTGTTTTAGGGATTAAACCACAAGATCCGTTAGAGTTACTTTTTCCGAATATCAAAGCAGAGAACATTGATCCACCGCTTGATCGTTCGGCATCGTTGGTTAAACCCAAAGTGGATATTCCGCCCCCGATCGAGAAACCTTCATCGATCGAGCCTGCGATTCCATTGATTCAAAAGATCGTTCCAGAATCGATCGTTTCTAAAGCTGAAGAACCTGTGATTGAGCGATCAATTCACGAAGATTTAGCGATCGAATCTCACGTTGTTGAAGCTGATTCTCATAGTGTTGAAGAAGCTGTTTCTGAACCGATTGAGCTTGCAAATGAAGACCCTATTCCACTGATTGAAACATCTGAGCTAGAAAGCGATTTAGAAGAAGCTGACTTATCTATTCAAGAGAAGATTTCTCAACCGATTGATCCTGAAACTCCTTTAACTGAAGATTTCCTTGAGACTCATACAATTCAAGAAACTATTTCCCAACCTATTAATCCTGAAACTTCTTTAACTGAAGACCGTCCTGAAATTCAAGAAAATGTTTCTCAGTCGATCGAGCCTGAGATTTCTTTAGATGAAGAAGTTACAACTGGATCGCGCAGTTCTCACATTCAAGAGAGCATTTCTAAACCTGTTGAACCTGTCATTTCTCCAATTCAAGAACCGATTCCACAAGCGATCGTAAAACCGATTGTTCGTCGAAAACGCAACAACACTCAGCGCCAGATCAAACGCCTAAAAAATGCGACTCAGAAGCAACTGAAACAAACTGCAACCACGCTTTCAAAAGCCACTCAAGCCGCTGGAGAATTTGCCAGCACCCAGCACGCCCAATCTAAACAGCGAGCGGCTGAACTTCAAGACAACTTCTCAGCTCGGCTCAATGAATTCAATCGTTTCCTTCATCAAGTGACAAGTTCAGGGCAGGCTGTCTATCGCCAGCGCACGACGGAAGCCAGTCACATCACCGTGCGAACCATTCACAATGTCGATCGATCAACTCGCAATCTCAGTCAATCTGCATTTGAACACACTCAAAAACCTGAAAGCCGCCGCATGATGATGACAGGGCTGAAAGTGTTTGGAGTGGTCGCAGTTGCCGTCACTGGAGTTGGATTGTATCAGTGGCGAAACGAGCAAATTCAAGCCGTTCAGCAATTATCGAGTGCAGCCGCGACACAGCTTGAATCAGGTCAACCGAGCGCATTCAGTTCCGCTTTGAAAGCAGGACGAAAACTGCAAGAAGTCGATCGACCCTGGAATTTTGTACCGCAGAGTTTGAGAATTAGTACAGCAGCAACCCTGCAACAAGCGATCGCATTTTCGGAAATGCCCACGACTCCCGTTGGTGTTTCGCTCTCAAATGCAACTCTCAGCCCAGATCAGAGAACCTTTGCCGTTTCAACACGCGACAATACGATCCAACTGTGGCAGCGAAACGGTGAGAAGCTCCAACAACTTGGGACAGGCTTCAAGGGACATAAAGGCGCAATTACTCATCTCGTTTTTAGCCCGGATGGAAAACGGTTGGCTTCTGCGAGTCAGGATAAAACAATTAAGCTTTGGGATGTAGAGAAGGGGATTCTGATTCAAACCTTGTCCGCTCATACGCAGGCAGTTACGGCATTGAGTTTTCGATCGGATGGTGAAGTTCTCGCATCAGGCAGCGCCGACCAAACGATCAAACTTTGGAGTGTGAGCCAAGGGAAGATTCTTGATACCTTCAAAGGTCATAATGCGATCGCCAGCGTGATTCGGTTTAGTCCAGACGGTCGAATTTTGGCGGCGGGAATGCTGGATAACTCGATTCATCTTTGGTATCCCGATAGTCAGAATCCGGTGCGGCTTGGAAGTCATGATCAACCATCAGACAAACCGCAAGGCATTACTGATCTGGCATTTACTCCCGATGGGAAAACGATCGCGTCGGCGGGTTCCGATGACACGATCAAACTTTGGACAGTCGGGAACGCAAACTCAGAGCGGGATTCGGTTCCGAATCAAACTTTATCGGGGCATGAGAACACCGTTACGAGTTTGAGCTTTAGCGCAGATGGGCAAATTTTGGCATCTGGAGGACGCGATCGCACCATTCGACTTTGGAATATGCAGAACGGGAGCTTCATCAAAACGCTAGTTGGATCGCAAGACCCGATCGAGCAAATTGCGTTCGGTGCGGATAGCAAAGCGTTATTGAGTGTTGGAAATCGCTACGGCTTGAGAACTTGGAATCTCGATTTGAATCGTTTGATTGAATCCGCCTGCCGAGTTACTAGCGAAACGCCACCCGCAGAATGTTTTTGAGGTAGCGTGAGTTCTTCGCTTCGTTGCAGGCGGCTAAAGCCCCCTAAATCCCCCAAGTTTGGGGGACTATGAATGGAAAAAGCTTCTGAATTCTAAGGATTTTTCATCCTTCAAAGTCCCCAGAATGGGGATTTAGGGGGCGATCCCCAGAAGTGCTTCACACAATCCATCTATTGAATTCACGTTAAGGCAAACTTTCTGGAGGACTAACCGAATGTTTCAATGCAGGAAGCGTATCACCCGGAGCCGATCGAATTCGACTCAGTTGATTTAATGCCCATTTCGCCGTTTCTTGCACATCCTTGTCTGAATCTTCAGTGGCTTTGTGTAGCAAATTGCTAATCTGCGAAACCATGTCATACACACGAGTTAAATCTCGAATCGCGTTTTTTCGCACTTCAGCATTTTCATCTTGAAGCGAAACCGCCAATGCTCGTGTCATCGGTTTCAGAGTTCGAGTTCCAATCTCAGACAATGCCGATAAAATCAAACTTCGCTGTTTGGAATCAGAATCAACCAGCAGATCGACTAAGGGCTGAACCGCACGAGTATCGCCCCGTTGTCCCAGTTCCCAAATGACTTTGCGGCGCTTGACGGAATCAGGCGATCGCAAATCTTGAATCAGTTCATCAACAATATTGACCTTTGCCAGTCGGGTCGTTTCCTCAAGCTTTGGTTGTGGAGCAGGTTTTGGCGGATCAACGACTTGTAGCAAAGCTTCTAAGGTTTCAGCTTGCGATCGAGTTTCCGTTGGTGTCTGTCCGTTCCGGTATGAAAAATCCGATTTTGCCGACCCGTTCATACTTGGCAGTTCACTCAAACTCGGAGGCTCAACAGGCTGAGGATCGGGTGTGATTGGTTCTAAAACTTCGGGAATGGAGCGGCTATTGCGCTTCAAAATAAACACCGTTGCGGCTCCGATCACACTGGTTGCGCCGAGTCCGCCTAGAAAGAGTGGCGATGCCCAAAAGGGAGTTCTGGCTTGCTGTGCGGTTTGAGCCAACAGAGTGGGAGGGAGTTGAATGGCAGCAACTGAGCGACCAGAGACGCTGAGACAAACCATACAAGTAACGATCAGGAGTTGAGGGCAGACCATAGCTGAATCCAGAAATGGGGTACATCGCCATCTGATTCCTGAACCGGCTTATCGCGGTGACTCGGAATCGGATAGAGTCGTAATTTCACTGAGATTTGATTCGGCTTGCGGTAGCAATTGCCTATTCTCGGCTATGTTACCCTGAACTTCTTCGATCGACTCAGAAATCGATCCACTAAGTTTTTCCGCTAAGACATCTCGCTGATTGATTAGACAGATACTAACCAGCGTCAATCCTACTCCAATCCATTGAATTGGGCTAAGAACTTCGGCTAAAAATAAGTTGCCAAAGAGCAAAGCAAATACGGGTGTTAAAAAGGTCAATGAACTCAAACTGGTCAGACTTCCACTCGCAGCAAAGTAGAAGAAGAGACCGTAAGCGATCGCACTTCCAAAAACCGTTGAGTAAGATAACGATGCCCAATTTGCCGCCGTTAAATGGTTCCATTGCTCAGTTTCTAACTGGTTCGACAATCCGAATAATGGCAGTCCACCTAAAATCATGTGCCAACCTGTCGCAGAGATTGGATCAGCATGTTGGCAAACATAGCGCGAAATAATGGTTCCAACTGCCATTGACAACGCTGCTAATAGCATCAACCATTGTCCGTTGTCGAATAAGCTAGCCAGTAGATCAGTAAAAGAGCCAACATTGATTAAAGCATCTCCAAGTCTTGATCCGGCTGAGAGCAGTAATTCTTCTGGGAATCCGAGCAAAGTAATTCCGCCAACCCCGATCGCTAATCCTAACCAGCCCCAAAGTCCGATCTTTTCCCCGAACAACCACAGTGCCATGAGCGCGACGGCTAAGGGTTGCGAGTCGATCATTACCGATCCCAATCCTGCGTCCGTTCTGACTAATCCTTGAGCGAGAAAGCCTTGGAACATTGCACCATCAACGATCGCGAATACACTAATCCAGAGCCATGCCGCCCATCCTTTTGGTTGCGATCGCTTCATCCAGATTGCAGCAAGTAAGACTAGAATCCCCGCAGGCAATAAACGAACTCCCGCCATAAAAAATGGAGTCGTATTCGGAATCACACCTTTCATCGCGACCATTGCAGTTCCCCAAAGGAAAAATGGAGCAATCAAAAGCAAAGGAGAGCGAGATTTAGTCTGCATGGATCAGTGTTGGGAATGCGGTTCTTCTTATCTTAAGGAAATTATGTAGAACTGTTAAGTCTTCTCTATCGGATGGATTGAGAGCGGAAACGTTAAAATCGGTTTAACTTGTGATGATTAAAGCAATATGGTGCGATTGTTAAAGCGTGGATTGCGAAAGCAAATTGCTCGAATTGAAGTTAAAGGCGCGATCGCAGGCGCAACTCGAAAACGAGTCCTAGAAAATCTCAAAACGGTGGAAGAGCGAGAATTCCCGGCATTGTTGCTGAGAATCGATAGCCCTGGTGGAACGGTGGGCGACTCGCAGGAAATTTACGAAGCCCTGAAGCGATTGGGGCAAAAGATTAAAATCATTGCGAGTTACGGCAATATTTCTGCCTCCGGTGGCGTTTATATCGGCATGGGAGCGCAGCATATTATGGCGAACCCTGGAACGATTACCGGAAGTATTGGTGTAATTCTGCGCGGTAATAATATTGAACGCTTGCTGGAAAAGGTTGGCGTTTCATTCAAAGTGATCAAATCCGGCCCGTACAAGGATATTTTGTCTTTCGATCGAGAACTCACCGACCCCGAACAAAAGATCCTTCAAGAATTGATCGACATTAGCTATTCACAATTCGTCAGAACTGTAGCTGAATCACGGAACTTGTCCGAAGAAACAGTGCGAACCTTTGCCGATGGTCGAATTTTTACTGGACAGCAAGCCGTCGAATTAGGCGTGGTCGATCGATTAGGAACTGAGGAAGATGCTCGACGCTGGGCGTGTGAACTGGTCAACCTCGATCCGGAGAAGACCAAAACGTATAATTTCGAGGAGAAGAAATCTTTAGTCAATCGATTTACTTCCAACGATCGCTTAGATGGACTGATCGGAGCTTTGCCGCCGCTCGTCGTTGGGATGGACTGGTTAGAGTTTGAGTTGGAGACTTGTGGATTGCCTCTGTGGTTATACCGCCCATAGACATAAAGAATAAAGCAATCATCCGGATTCAAGCCTTCTCCATTCGTTGATAAGCTAGGTACGGACTAGCAAGATTAGGAGGACGGAGACGTGCATTGGCGAGTACGAGCAATTCGGGGAGCGACCACCGCTTCGGAAAATACGATCGAGGCAATTCGGGAAGCGGTGACGGAGTTATTGGACGAGTTGGAGGCTTATAATCAGCTCGACCCGGATGAAATCGTCAGTGCCACGTTTACGGTCACAAAGGATTTGGATGCGATTTTTCCAGCCGCGATCGCGCGGGAACGTTCGCACTGGGCGAATGTGCCGTTGATTGATGTTCAACAAATGTACGTTGAAGGCAGTTTAGAGCGGTGTATTCGATTTTTGATTCATTTCAATACGCCTGACCCAAATGTGAAAGTGCATCATCCGTATTTGCGACATGCAAAAAACCTGCGTCCGGATTGGTCACTGACCTCGATCGCAGGTTCACAGAATTAATTGAAATGAAGATTTTTGCTTCGTTTTGGTTGGTGAGTGCCCCCTAAATCCCCCAATTCTGGGGGACTTTGAGTTAGAAGAAATTTCAGAATTCTTGAAAGCTCGTCAGAATAGGAGATTTAAACCGGAGTGTTCTAACGTTTTCTCCAAGGAATTAATGGATCTTTGCCGAGATGAGTCGCGACCGCATAAGCACCGTATCGATTGAGGTGACTTGGATCAGAGAAGAAATCTGGCGTATTCTTCCAGTTTTCTAGCAAATCACGATACGTAAAGCCCAATTCACCAGACATTCTCATCAGATATTGCTGGAATTGTTGCTCTCGATCGCGGCGATATGAATCAAGATATTGTTCAGTTAACGGCAAATTCACTACAACCAGAGGAATATCTTGAGATTTGGTGTATTGAGCTAGTGATCGTAACGCCTGCGTTTGTACACCGTCTAAACTGAAATCTGCATAATCGGCATCACTTTCACCGGGCACTCTGGAGAATTTCTGATAGTACGTAACGGGATTGAAGCGATTAGAAATCGGCAAAAATCCATTGATATCAATCAAGCCTGCCCCTTCGATCGTCGATTCTGGATCAGGTTCAGAACTTGCGATCGAGCTAAACGTTAAACTCCGCTTGATCAGGTCTTGCAGCTTATTGCGATCGCTCCAAACGGTTGAGAATTGACCGACTTGTTGCAGGAGTTGATCATTGAACGATTGATAGTTATCTGCAACGGTCGTTTGAGTTCGCACTAAAGTTTCAAGCGGTTTTGTAAATGCTTGTGTGGGATTTGGAGCAGATTCGACAGCAACTTCAGGGAGTTTGCGGAACCCAGGAGAAGATGCGATCGCATTAAAAGTCGCGTCCGGTCGCCCATCGTTGAATGCTCTCAGACCATCTGCAAACAAGATTAATTTCGGTTGTTTTTCGGAGGCTAACAATCGTCGTACAACGAGATCCACAACTTGAACGGTTGCGCCATTGATTCCAAAATTGAACACGCGCATTCCAGAGTAGCCTTGAGTTGCTAGCGTTTGTTCTAAAACAACCGGATCAATTCCTCGCATTGCACGAGAGCTACCGACAATCAAAACATCCGGTGCGCCATTCTGAGCCACATACTGACGATAGAGAACGAATTTTTCGTCCAACTGAGGCGCGTTAAATGTTGGATAAGGCGATCGAGCAGTATCGATCGCAGCTTTTGGTTTCAAAGGAGAAGCCAGTAAAGCAGTCGAACCTGATCCGGGAGCGAGCAACGTTGATCCAGATTCGGTAAAGCTTGATCCGATCGAGTCAAATCCAGGTGTTTTTTGCAGGGAAAGTTGTGGCAGCGTTAATTGTTCCGAAGGTTGCGGAGACGGAGACGCGGTGGGAGCGGGTTTCGATGCCAGTAACGGTCTAACGAATTGACCTAAGAGCCAATCGGCTTGAACCGTGAGCAGAATGCCGAGAATTCCCCACACGATCGCGGCTTTGACTTCACTCGGAACGGTCGATTGAGTGGCTCTTGCGGTATTGGGAGCGGTTTCGGATTCGATCGTAAAAATGCGAGTCCGCGCCATGCCGCCTTGGATCGCCTCGACCATTCGATCCCAGACGGATGGCTCTGTCTCTTCAAATTCTGGAACCGTAAGCGCTCCCGGTTCTTTCGTCAGCAAATCACCGACATACGCATCTGAGGCGGCAAATTCGGGAGGCGCTTCGGGAATAATTCGGGCACGTTTGGGTGCGCCTTCCGCATCACGAGTGGCAAAATCAACGCCATAACTCCATAAGGGGCGTTTTTGTCCCGATCGTCTTCCATACACTCGCACGCCTTCCACGTCGGGAAGATTCAATCCGCGAATATATTTGGCAACTTTTGCTCCCACTTGACTCTGAGA
>JADEXW010000299.1 GCA_015206935.1 Pseudanabaenaceae cyanobacterium LEGE 13415
CCACTGGGTCGATCGCGTTTCCTGCCGTTTTGCCCATTTTCACGCCGTCACGGACAAGAAACCCATGTCCAAATACTTTGTGCGGCAGTGCCAATCCTGCTGACATTAACATGGCAGGAAAATAAACTGCATGAAATCGCAAAATATCCTTTCCAATGATGTGAACATTGAACGGATACCATTTAGAAATGGCATTTTCTAAAGTCGGCTCTTGATCCGGTTCTAACAGTGCTGTGATGTATCCAAGCAGTGCATCAAACCAAACATAAATCGTATGTTTTGGATCGGAAGGAATGGGAAAACCCCAATCAACATTCACCCGCGAAACAGAGAAGTCTCTTAATCCTTGGCTAACAAAACTTAGAACTTCATTCCGTCGAATTTCAGGCTGAATAAATTCTGGATGTTCCGAATAGAGTTTTTCTAATTTCTCTTGATAATTAGAAAGTCGAAAGAAATAATTCTCTTCGTCGCGCCATTCCACTTCTTTATTCACATGAATCGGGCAATGATGATTCTCTAACAGTTCGCGTTCTTCTTTGAACTCTTCACAGGAAACGCAGTACCAGCCCTGTTGTTGACTGAGATAGATATCGCCGTTGTCCCAGACTCGTTGGAAGAACTCTTTGACGATCGCATGATGTCGTTCTTCGGTGGTACGAATAAAGCGATCGTATTGAATGTCTAATTTCTCCCAAAGCTCTTTAAATCCAGCGACAACCAAATCACAATGTTCCTGCGGCTTGCGTCCTAAACTTTCTGCTGTGCGCTGAATCTTTTGCCCATGCTCATCACTTCCCGTCACGAATCGGACAGGCTTTCCTAACAAGCGTTGAAATCGCGCGATCGCATCCGCCGCGATCGTCGGATAAGCGCTGCCGATGTGCGGCAAATCATTGACGTAATAAAGCGGCGTAGTCAGAGCAAAAGTAGGCTTTTCTGGAGATAAAGTCATAAATAGAATACAAATGACCCCTGTAATTCAATGGATCAATCCGGGCAGGGGGTTTCACTCATTTTTCAAAACCATCAGATTGAAAGCAGCGGTAGAACACATTCCTCATTCTAACCAGCAACGTTGTGCAAGCAGCGCTCGAAAATCTTAAATTTGTCGTTCAAAGAACGATTTTTTTCGAGATTACCTCAGTAACTCCCACGAATTCGCCCCGTCTGAGAAATTGCTTGAATTGCTGTCTTTATTCGATCAGATCAGGCGTTCAAGTCTGAGTAAGGTCACGAGATTCTTCATAAAGCCTTGATGAAGTTAGTAGATTTGCACTAAACTGCACCGTGATTCTATGGAGTTTCTCTAAGCAAATCCAGCGAGATATACGGATTAGTCGTACCCGCCTTGATGCCAAATTCACAAACCCGATCGACGAAAAAGTTCCGTACATTTCCTCAAATCTTTGCCGTGGTTCAGAACGAATAATGCGGACATAGAGTTAGTCTGCAACATTATGAAATTCATCAAAGGTCTCTGTTCCGTCGTCGCGATTTCTACGATCGCGGCTCTTAGTCATGCGGGTTCTGCTCAAGCAATCTCGTTCAACATTACTCGTGGGGTTGCTCCGAACGGTGTCACGAACCAAGGTGCATTCTCCGATTTCTGGAACAAGCCCGGAACTCGAACGATCGATTTCAATTCCGGTTCTGCTCCGACGACCGGATTTGCAAAATATACGTTTGAGAATGCCAACGTTAGCAGCGTGCGCCAAGATCGTTGGGCACCCGCAGGCGCAAACGGAGAAGTGAATGAAAGTAGCTATCTCGCAGTTTTCCAGGGTGGCAGTGTCACCATCCAACTGGAAAACACATTGAACTACTTTGGGATGAACTGGGGTGCGATCAGTCCTGGAAACGTTTTCTCCTTCTTCAGAGGCGATCGCTTGATTCGTTCTTTCTCGACTGAAGATGTGAATCCAGTGGCTCCGGTGAGAGCCGACCAGCATGGTGGCGAAGGAAACGGCTACCTGCATTTCTATGCGGACAATCAAGCGGACATCTTCGATCGCATTGTGATTACCCAAACGGGTGGCGGCGGTTTCGAGTCGGACAACCACTCGTTCCACATTGCAAGCTACGGCGATCCGAGAAAAGTCCCTGAGCCAACAGCGGTTCTGGGCTTGATGGCAGCGGGTGGCGCGTTGTTGCTGAAGCGTCGGACGCAAACGCAAGTCGAAGAATAATTGAGCTAGATTTTGTTGTGCCTGAAAACTCCCGTCGATCGCACCTCTGAATTTAAGGGGTGCTTTTTTGCGTTTGGGAGTTGAAACGATCGCTTTAGAATGAGGGTAATTTTCAATTCAGGATTTTGATTTGTATCTTTAGACGATGGTTGGTACAAGTTAATTTAATTCATAAATAAAGTAGATTCGTTCTTGCAATTGAGTAACAGAGAGTTCATGCCAGGTTTGAGTCCCCTTCAGGTTTCCCAGTTGATGCTAATGAGCGTGGGTACACGGACATATTCGTATCACTACGATCGCGTTCCCAAAAATTCCGCGATGCTTGTCGTTAGCAATCATCGGAGCGTCATGGATGCCATGCTACTCATGAGCGCGATCGATCGTCCGATTCGGTTTGCTTGTCATCACTATATGGGGCAAGTTCCAGTGATGCGCGAAATCGTGACGCAGTTAGGCTGTTTTCCGTTAGATAGCGACAAACATCGACAGAGTAGTTTTTTTCATCAAGCGATCGATTTACTGAGATCTCGACAAGCGGTAGGAGTCTTTCCTGAAGGAACCTTGCCAATGGTGCAGCCGCCACAACCGAATCAAATGGGTGAATTTCATCGCGGCTTTGCTCATTTGGCATTGAAAGCACCGATCGACGAATTAGCAATTTTACCTGTTGCCATTTCACCGCAGCAAGAAACCATTAGCTCTGCGATCCCGCTGAGAGTCTTAAGCTTCTTTGATCCCTCAGAGCCATTATTTGACCAAGAGGGGTGGCATCCGCTAGTTTGGTATCAGAGAGTAAATATACTCATTGGACACCCGATTTGGATCACGTCGGCTCAACGATCGGATTATCAAGGAAAATTTGCCAAAAAAGCGGTAGTTGAACTCGTCGATCGTGCCCAAACTGAAATTAAAACCCTGTTAACTCAAGGTTCCTTTTAAGATCATGATTCAAAGTTCTCCTTGCTTCCTCACCCCAAAATCTCTCCGTCCTCAGTTTCCGTTGTTCGTTTTCTTGCCGGGAATGGATGGGACAGGACAGCTCTTAAGAGCGCAAACGGCTGGATTAGATGCGGGTTTTGATGTGCGATGTTTGGCGATTCCACCCGATGATTTGACGAATTGGGATGATTTAGCGCAGCACGTCATTGATTTGGTGAAGGCGGAAGTGAAAGGAGATCCAAATCGATCGATTTATCTCTGTGGTGAATCGTTCGGGGGTTGCTTGGCGATGAAAGTGGCATCGATGGCTCCACCAAATTTATTCGATCGATTAATTCTGGTGAATGCGGCTTCGTCGTTTAATCGCAGACCTTGGATCGGTTGGGGCGCAGCGATTAGTCGCCATTTGCCTCAGTTTCTTTATCAAGTGTCCTCGGTTTCTTTTCTACCGTTGTTGGCTGCCTTTGATCGGATTGCACCGCTCGATCGACAAGCGTTAGTCGAAGCGGTGAAATCTGTACCGCAGGCGACTTCAATTTGGCGAATGGGTTTGCTGCATCAATTTGAAGTTCCGGAAGAGGAATTGCGATCGCTGACGATTCCAACTTTGATTTTGGCAAGTGGAAAAGATCGATTACTGCCCTCGTTAGTTGAAGGGTATCGGCTCAAAGCGGCGTTTCAGAATGCCGAAGTTGTTGTATTACCAGAGAGCGGACACACTTGCTTGTTGGAAACTGACGTGAATTTGTATCAGATTCTGAAAGAGCATGATTTTTTGATCGAGCAGTCATGATTTCGCGATCGCTTTGAGAACTTGAAGCAGTTGAATTGCTCGATCGTCCTGAAATAAATCTAAGCTCGGCATGTATTGATACGTTAATTCTTCTTGCTTAAGCAGGTAGAAAAACTGATACGTTGCTCCATTTGTCACCAGTCCCCAAACTGAGGTTTGCCGCTCTAGACTCTGGTAAGCATACGCCAGCATTTGAGCGATTCCCGCAACTTCAGAAGCTTCACTATTTTTGCTTTCTACGACAAGAATCCACAAGGGAATGCGATCGATCTTGTTCACAGCAACGATATCGAATCGCCCAGTGATATGTGTGTCTTCGTCTTCGATATAGATACGATCGATGTCTTCCTCAATGTTTAAGTGGATCGGAGATTCGTTGTACCCTGCCAATCGCAGTAAAGGGGCAACTGATAGAAAGCGAATTTGTCCTTCTGAAACTCTGTCTTCTGAAAGGTAAGTTCTAAACTCTGTCTGAATTTTTGCTAACTCGATCTGCTCGAATTCGGTCAGTGGCTCTAGTTCTAATAACGGCACAAACGAACCGTTATACAGCGGTTGAAATCCCAACAGCCGATGAACTTCCCCACGAGATAAATTTCGAGCTTTTAGAACCGTCATTGTGTTTCCCAAATTGTTTTGAAGTGCGATCGCAGAGTTCACGATCGCACTTCTATTCTCTATGATCCCTCAGCTCGCAGTTTCTCTAAGACACCGCGATCCTCAAGTGTAGAAGTATCGCCAGAAATCTCATTTCCAGCCGCCAGATCGCGCAGGAGTCGGCGCATGATTTTGCCCGATCGTGTTTTCGGGAGTGCATCCGCAAATCGAATTTCACCCGGACGAGCGATCGCGCCAATTTCATTGACAACGTGCTTTTTCAACTCTTTCGCCAAATCTTCACTCGGTTGGTGTGTTCCTTCCAAAGTCACAAAGGCGACAATATCTTGCCCTTTAATTTCATCTGGTTTTCCAACCACTGCGGCTTCTGCAACCGCTGGGTGAGACACTAACGCAGATTCGACTTCCATTGTGCCTAAACGGTGTCCTGCCACGTTGATCACATCATCCACGCGACCCATGACCCAGAAGTATCCATCTTGATCGCGTCTGGCTCCGTCGCCTGCGAAATAGATGTATTTACCATCTTGCGGCGGGATGTGTTCCCAATAGGTTTTGCGGAAGCGATCGGGATCTTTATAAACCGTTCGCATCATTCCGGGCCAAGGATAACGAACCGCTAAATAGCCGCCTTCATTCGCTGGCACAGAATTACCATCCAAATCAACCACGTCCGCCAGAATTCCAGGGAATGGCAATGTCGCAGAGCCAGGCTTAGTCGAAATTGCACCCGGAAGCGGCGTGATCATGATGCCGCCTGTTTCGGTTTGCCACCACGTATCCACGATCGGGCAACGTTCCTTCCCAATCACGCTGTGATACCACATCCAAGCTTCAGGGTTAATGGGTTCACCAACCGTTCCAAGCAATCGCAGCGAAGATAAATCACGCGAGTTCGGATGCTCATCGCCCATCTTGATAAAGGCACGAATCGCGGTCGGAGCCGTATAGAACACGGAGACTTTATGCTTTTGAATCACGTCCCAGAAGCATCCCGGATTCGATCCACGCGGCGCACCTTCGTACATGACTGTGGTTGCACCATTTGAGAGCGGACCATAAACAACATAGCTATGTCCCGTAATCCAACCCACGTCAGCCGTACACCAATACACATCATCGTCTTGCAGATCAAAGATCCACTGAGCCGTCATATGCGCGTAAAGGTTGTAGCCGCCTGTGGTGTGAACGACTCCTTTCGGTTTTCCAGTGCTGCCAGACGTATAGAGAATGAACAGCATATCTTCACTGTCCATCGGTTCAGCGGGGCAATCGGTAGAAGCGTCTTTTTCAAGATCATGCCACCAGAGATCGCGATCGCTTTCCATCGCAATGTCCTGACCTGTTCTTTTTACGACTACGACTTTCTCAACCGTAGTGGTTCCTTCAGCCAAAGCCTTATCAACCTGTGGTTTCAGAGGCACGATCGCATCTTTGCGCCAGCCTCCATCTGCGGTGACAACGACTTTTACTTCAGCATTAACGAGTCGATCGCGTAATGCCTCTGCACTAAATCCACCAAACACAACGGAATGAGGCGCACCAATTCGGGCACAAGCCAACATTGCGATCGCGGCTTCGGGAACCATCGGCATATAAATGCCAACTCCGTCGCCTTTCTTGACTCCCAGACTTTTCAGCACGTTCGCAAACTTACACACTTCGTGATGCAGTTCTGCATACGTGAGTGTTTTCGAGTCACCGGGTTCCCCTTCCCAGACGATCGCGGGCTTATTGCCTTTCGTTTCTAAATGTCGATCGAGACAGTTGTAAGAAAGATTGATCTTGCCATTGACGAACCATTTGGCGAATGGCGGATTGCTCCAATCGAGAACGGAATCCCATTTCTGGAACCAGTGGAGTTGTTGTTCTGCCAATTCTGACCAGAACTTGAGCGGATCGGCTTTGGCTCGATCGTAAAGCGCCTGATAGTCTTCCAAGCTTTTGATCCGAGCGCGTTGGGAAAATTCCGCACTAGGTGGAAAAAGGCGGTCTTCGTGAAGAATAGATTCGATCGTCGGTTGTGACATCGTTTGTATTTCAAAATCTAAGACAGAATCGGAGAAGTCTCCTTTCCAAACGATACTGGGT
>JADEXW010000300.1 GCA_015206935.1 Pseudanabaenaceae cyanobacterium LEGE 13415
AAAACAACGAGAAGTTCAATCGATCGCGAAACAATTAATTGCGATCGAAGGCAGACCCGCATCGTTTTTCTTCCGCAGTCGCCTCCTGCTATCTCCACTAAACTTTTTCTAATAGCACGACCGCATGAGCGACGATCGCATCTTCATTTCCAACCGAATCCATTTTTTCGTTTGTGGTGGCTTTGACTCCAACGCAATCCGGAGGGAGATTTAATGCAGTTGAAAGACGCGATCGCATGGCTTCAATATGCGGTTTCAGCTTCGGACGTTCTGCCACAATCACCGAATCAATGTTGCCAATTTTCCAGCCTTTTTCCTGAATCAATTGGTGAACTTGCTCAAGTAAAACAATGCTGTCGGCTCCAGCCCATTTCGGATCAGTAGGCGGAAAATAGTGTCCAATGTCGCCTAAACTCAGCGCTCCCAGCATCGCATCCATAATCGCGTGAGTTAGCACATCCGCATCACTGTGACCGAGCAACCCGGTTTCATGTTCAATTTTAATTCCGCCTAAAATCAAATCTCGTCCGCTGACAAGGCGATGAATGTCGTAGCCGTTCCCAATGCGAATTGCCATACCTTAAACAAATCACTGCGATTTTCAGAATATAGCAATCCTAAATTAGTCGTAAGATGCACGGTTGATCGCACCCCCTAAATCCCCCAAATTTGGGAGACTTTGAAGCTGGAGTCTTACCTCTTAGTCCCCCAGAATTGGGGGATTTAGGGGGCATTAGCCGATTTAACCGTAGCGAAAAGACTTATGTATACACGGTAGGGATGGGGGATTTAGGGGGCTTTAGAGAAGTTCACAACTCAAATCAGATCGCTACATCAATTGATTGTTATAAGATCTAAAGCCAAACGATATTCTGTTTAACATATGGCTCCGCTTCCAGAAAACCGCCCGAAGCAACTTTCACTCGGCCCTTTAGAGGCTGAAATTCTTCGGATTGTTTGGGAACTTCAAACCGTGACCGTGAAAGATGTTCACGATCGCATTCTTTCCGATCCCGATCGAGAACTCGCTTACACTTCGGTCACAACGGTTTTGAATCGATTGGTGAAAAAAGGTTGGCTTGCCTGTAATAAACAGAATCGATCGTTTACTTGGTCTGCGATCGTGTCTCAACAAGAAGCGAGAGCGCTGCACTCAATGGAGCAATTGAATCAGTTCTTAGCAGTCACAAATCCGGATGTGGTCGCTGCATTTGCCGATAGTTTGGATCAAGCCAGTTGCGATCAGCTTGACGCGATCGCGCAACGCCTCAAAGCGGTTCGTGAAGCACGGGAGAAGAAATAATGCACTTCACTTTATTAGTTATCTCGATCAGTGCTGCGATCGCGTTTCGATTTGCGTGGAGATCCAGATCCGCAGATTGGAATACTCGCTGGCAATGGGCGTTAGGGGCGTTTCTATTTTCGCCATTGTTGTTGATTACAAGCGCGATCGCGATTCTCTGTATGGGCCCACGCGGTCGAATGGTTCATGCTTGGGATGGTTGGGGTAGTTATGGAATTGCGATCGCATTTCTCACGATCGGAATCATTCTTCTGGTGCAATTGGCAATTCAAGCACATCGATCACTTCAGAAAATCCACCAATTGCCACAAGAAACAGTTCTTTCAACACAAGCACGATTACTACAGCATTCCACGCCGTACATTGCTCAAATCGGATTTTGGAATCCTGAATTAGTCATCAGCGAAGGATTATTAGACACGCTAGACGAATCACATTTGCAAGTCGCGCTCACACACGAAAAAGCACACCGCCACTACCGCGATACGTTTTGGTTTTTCTGGTTAGGTGGCTTACGTCGTCTCACGGCTTGGCTCCCGAATACGGAGGCACTTTGGCAAGAGTTAATTTTCCTAAGAGAACTGAGAGCCGATCGCTGGGCAGCACAGCAAACCGACGGATTGTTACTCGCTGAGGCGTTATTATCGATCGTTTCTGCATCACAAGTCGAATCCGAACCTTGGATGGCGGCACTCAGTGATGCAGTTCCTCAATCTCGATTGAATGAGCGAATTGATGCACTGTTAGATGAATCGGAACCTGTACCCGATCAAAGTTTTGCGGTTTGGATTTGGTTATCGATCGTATTGTTGCCGCTGGTCATCATTCCGTTTCACTTCTGAACCGTGAAAGAAATTATTCGATCGCTGTTGAACTTCTTTTGGGCTGGAGTGTTTGAGATTGGCGGCGGCTATTTAATCTGGCAATCGCTGCGAGAGGGAAAACCGTGGTGGTGGGGCTTACTGGGTGGATTGACCCTTGCCCTCTATGGAGTCGTTGCAACCTTTCAAACTGCGGATTTTGGGCGCGTCTATGCAGCTTACGGTGGTATCTTCATCGGAATGGCAATGATTTGGGGCTGGAAGATGGATGGCATCGCGCCCGATCGATATGACTGGATCGGAGCCGCGATCGCATTTTTGGGTGCGCTTATTATGCTTTACGCGCCGAGAAGTTGAGGATTAGCGCTGATTTAGCAATGTAATGACTCGCTCTTTGATTTGATCTCGAACTCTGCGAAAAATGTCGATCGATTCCCCTTCTGGGTCGTCCAATTGCCAATCTTCAAAGCGATCGCGAGAGATCCATTCTTTTGGCAAATCGACTCCACAGCCGCAAAGTGAGATCACGACATCAAAATTTTCTGGATCAAACTCGCTCAATGCGTTTGAGGTTTGTTGACTTACATCCACTCCAACTTCGGACATCACTTGAACCACGATCGGATCGAGATAACTCGCCTCAAGTCCAGCGCTAGTGACGATCGCTTTTCCCATCATTTTCGCAAATCCTTCTGCCATCTGCGATCGACGGGAATTCTTCTTACAAACAAACATCACTCGTTTCATTTTTCATCCAACCGCTTCTGAATTTGTTTGATCGCCTGATACATCTCAGACAACCGATTGTAAATTGCAGACGATCGCAGAAACACACGATGTTCAACGGCAGGATAACCCGAAACCGTTACACCCGCTTTCACATCCCCATGAACGCCCGTTTTCGCAGACGCGATCGAGCCATCTCCCATTTTTGCCTCGTTTCCGACTCCGACTTGTCCCGCTAAGATTACTCGATTTCCGATCGTGGAGCCGCCTGCAATTCCCACATGGGCTGCAAACGCACAGGCTTCACCCACTTTCACGCCATGCCCAATCTGGACTAAGTTATCGATTTTGGTATTACGACCGATGCGAGTTTCACCGACTGCGGGTCGATCGATATTTGAATTACAACCAACCTCAACGCCATCTTCTAACACGGTGTAGCCTGATTGCTCCATTTTCAGCCAGCCTTCACGAGTCGGGACAAACCCGAAACCTTCGGAACCAATCACCGCACCGGCATGAATCACACAATCTGCACCAATCTGAGCGCGTTCGTGAATCGTACAGTTAGCATGAAGAACAGTACGATCGCCAATCACAACATCAGGATAAACGACAACGTTGGGATGAATGCAAACGTGATTGCCAACTTTAGCACCGGATTCAATCACAACATAAGCGCCAATTGAAACCAATTCGCCAACCTGAGCAGATGGATCGATCACGGCGGTTGGATGAATTTTAGCCGCAGGTCTGAAAGGTTTGTAGAAAAATGCGATCGCTTGAGCAAATACGAGTCGCGGCTGAGAAACCACAATCCAAGCTAAACCTCGATCAGTTGCGATGGACTGTAACTGTTCATTCGCAGGCAGAATTACTGCACTTGCTTGTGTTGCTTTCAGTTGTTCGATAAATTTCGGACTTTCTGCATACGTGATCGTATTTGGAGTAGCATCTGCGATCGCGCTGACACCTGTAATTTCTAATTCCGGTGTCTCACTGCTGCTTTTGACTGCCTCGCCCAACTTTTCGATGAGTTCCTTAAACTTCATTCGTTTCTCCTCAAAAATGCTGCACACTCGACATGAGCCGTTTGCGGGAAAAAGTCCGCAGGTTGTACTCGTGTAAGTTGGTACGCATTATCCGCACACAATACTTTTAAGTCTCGTGCCAAAGTTGCAGGATTACAACTGACGTAGACGATTTGTTTAGGTTTCTGTTGCCGCAGCGTTTCTAGAACCGTTGTATCACAGCCTTTACGCGGCGGATCGAGCAGGACTACATCCGGTTGAACAGAAAGAGAACTTAGAACTTGTTCAACCGCTCCTACTTCAAAGCTGGCATCAATTCCATTCAAAGTGGCATTTTGTCGGGCTTGCTCGATCGCTTCGGGTTGAATCTCAATCCCGATCGCAGTTTTGACTCGTTGTGCGATCGGTAATGTCATTGTTCCGATTCCACAATACGCATCGACAAAGGTTTCATTCCCTTGTAACTTCAACTGTTCCAAAATCGCCATCAATAAGGCTTCGGCTTGTTCGGTATGCACTTGGAAGAAAGTATCGGGGCGAATATGAAACGTTAATCCTGCAAATTGTTCGCTTAAAAAGGGCTGTCCCGCAATGCAGTAGGTTTCTTTACCAAAGATTGCATTTGTGCGATCGCTCTGCACATTCACGCATACGCCAACTAAATTCGGATAACGCTGTAACCAGTCCTGCGCCTGAGTTTCTAAGTTCGGCAACTCCGGATCAGCCGTGACTAATGTTAGCAATACTTCCCCGGTTCTTCGTCCAATTCTCAAAGACAAATGCCGCAATTGTCCCCGATGATATTTCTCATCATAAATTCGCCATCCTTGCTGCTGAATGTCTTGTTTAATCTCAGCTAAAAATGGATTCAATCGCTCATCTTGAATCGGACATTGATTCAGATTCACAATTTGATGAGTGCCTTTTTGATAGTATCCCGCCTGCACTTGTCGCTGTTGTGAAACTCCAAGCGGGTAAGTCGCTTTGTTGCGGTAATGCAGAGGTTCGCTGATATTGAAAACCGGATCAACGATCGAGTCTAATTCCTCAAATCCTCCAATGCGTTCTAAAGCCTGCACAACCTGATTCCGTTTCGCCTCAAGCTGATATTCGTAGTCAACGTGCTGCCACTGACACCCGCCGCACTTGTCCGCTACGATACAACTCGGACGCACTCCATACGGAGAAGCCTCAAGCAATTCATGGATCTTGGCATGAGCGAAATTCGGTTTAACGTGCATCAATCGAACCATTGCCCGATCGCCCGTCACCGTATCGGGAACAAACACCACTCGCGATCCGGCGCGTCCCACACCATCCCCCCGATCGCTTAAATCTGTAATCGTGACTTCGAGCAGTTCGCCTTGTTTCCAGCGATTGTCGGTACTTGCTTCGGTCGCGTTCGAGAATGTTTCTAACTCTGAAGACACAGCGCTTAACGATTAAGGTCTGTTCTATTGTCGCGCTTCTTTTGCCAGATTGTGACCAGAATTGGCGATCGCTCGATCGGGAACCGTCGATCGCGAAGCCACCATTCGTTTGACATCAATTAAAAAAATTGTTGCAGGAACTCGATCCATCTCAAGGGTCGCTGCATGACTGGCAATGCTGAGGATACTAGAACGATCGTGAGAGGGTGGAAGTGCTTGCATCAATTCTGGTGGAAATTCAACCAAGTTAGGTGGCTCACTCACTGGAATCGCACAAAATCCTTCGGACACACTATACGTAATCACTAAAAAGGGACGATGCCCTGGATCAATACCGTTTTCTAGCTGATGATGCAGATCGAAAATCTGGATTACATGCCGACCCATTTGAACTAAACCCGCTTTGCTCAATTCGCGCGTTGTTTCTGGACGATTGACAATTTGAACAACTTTCTCGATCGGTAACGCCAAACGATAGTCGGCAATGGTAAAAACAATAAATTTTTCAAGATTTAACTCGCTGTGTGTCGTCTTCATACTGCCTCGGTGTGATAACCAAATTGATTTTTGAGTGCGACAGACGCGGCAAGCCCCCTAACCCCCAAGTTTGGGGGAACAAGAATCAAAGTCCCCAGAATTGGAGGATTTAGGGGGCGAAGGATCTGTCGCATTAATCGATTGATTTGGTGTGAGTGTACTGAAGCAGCGTCGTCACCACTTCTAACAGTTTAGGCTCCATAAACGGTTTGACCATATAGACCGTTGCACCCAGTTGTGAAGCGAGTGAACGATGCTTTTCATCACTTCGAGAAGACAACATCAGAATGGGAATGTCTGCCAGCACAGGAACTTGCTGACGGTTTCTCAAAAATTCAAACCCGTTCATTCTCGGCATCTCAACATCACAGATTACTAATTGAATATCGGGCTGCTGTTGAAAGCGATCGAGTCCTTCTCGTCCATCTTGTGCCTGTACAACCTGATATCCTGCTTTTTCGAGCGTCAGTACCAGTGATTGGCGCGTCGTGATCGAATCTTCTACGACCAAAATCTTCGTATTCGGTCTTGCTCTCAGTTCAGATGTAACAGGTGCAGGTGGGGAGGGCAGAAGTTGGACAACGGGTGCAACGGTCTGGGTTGAATTTTCCCACTGACTGGACTGTGGCAAATCGCTCACAATTCTTTCAATCAGCAAGGTCGCATCAATGACCAGTGCCAATCGTCCATCTGCTAATACAGTCGCACCTTGAACATAATGAGGCGGCTGAATGATTGCTCCCAATGGACGAATCACTAACTTCTGCTCAC
>JADEXW010000301.1 GCA_015206935.1 Pseudanabaenaceae cyanobacterium LEGE 13415
TACTTGTTCCAGTCTGCGGTAGGGCATTCCGTGGACTTAAATCAAAGCTCAGGTAACGTCCGATGCAATAGCAGGAGTCACTGAGAAGCCTACACCATACCGCAAGGTTGGTGTAGGAGTATGTCACTTCATTGAGAAATTGCAGCACATTGTTTTGCGATCGTTCTGCAATCTCGTAAGCAAGCTGTAGTGCAATACTATCCGTTGATCCCAAATAAGGCTGGAGTTGTCTGAATAGCGAGGTCGGATAGTCGATCGGAAGCTCGATCGACCACGGTTCTAATAGATAGTTAAATGGATTCGATTGATGGGTAGTTGTTTGCGAAAGGATTTGAATATTCAGCGATGGGGTTAGCTCTGATGAGAACCAGACTTTGATGAATGTATTGCCATCTAAATCTGTAATTTCGGATTGTGCAATCGGAATTGGAGTGACTTGCAGCGAGAACATTTGGAGTGTCTGCCAACTATCCGATCGAGGACGTAATCGAATTAGATGCGGCTGCAATGAAACTCGATCGCTGTAAGTGTAAGTTGTCCTATGAGAGATTTGATACAGCACTATCCGTGTTCCGATAACCACTGTTCTAGATCAGACAGATTCGTGAAATCAAGAAGGGCTTCACTGAGATCTTCGAGAACTGGAAGCGGCAGGGATGAAAGGCGCGATCGTAGGTCTTGAGAAAGTTCCTGTCCGAGTTTGCGATTGAGAAGACGGGTGACAAGTGCGATCGCTTCTATCTCTCGTCCTTGTTCTCGTCCTTGTTCTCGTCCCTGTTCTCGTCCCTGTTCTCGTCCTTCTTCTTTCGCTTCCCGAATGGCGCGAGGCTCTTGACTGAAATCGAGTCCTAACATTGTCCAAATCTCCCGCTGACTGAGGTTAGTGAACTTATACGTCATTATAGAAGTGACAATATCGATCAGGTTTGCTCTTTCTCTCGGTGAAAAACTCTCTTGTTCGGTTCGTTGAATCAACTCTCTTGCTCGATCGGGCGTTTCTGCTTCATCTAGGATTGTTAAGACTGCTGCTGCAACCATGATAGGTAACGATCGAATATCTCCTAATTCATTTAGATAAATTCGATGAACTTGTTCGCCGTTGAGCAACGATCGATGTGGATGAATTTTATCCTGCTCTGTACTTCGTGATGGATAAACAATCACAGCTTGCCAATCTGTAAATCGCGAACTGTTGCGATAGAAGTACAACAACGATTCCCCGAATAATCGTTCATACAGTTCAGGATCTTTCTGAAACTGGACTTCGCAGAAATAAACAATGCCTGGATCTGATTCTGGTGGCAGGAATACTCCATCAATTTCAAATTTGGGTTCCTTAACGGCGACCGAATCAAAGCGATAGTCGATCGCATTCGTGGGACGTTCTCCGATTAGGTCGAATATCAATGCAGGAGAGCGCTGAAACATTTGATAGAAAATCGGATCGCGTCGCATATTTACTGCGCTTAGAGGAATAAAACAAGCGTACCATATCTACAAAACTTCTTTGATACGGACATGGAAAATGCGTCGATCGTGGTGAATCCTAAGAGTAGTGAATTCAGGGTATGGCAATGAATCCGAATAAAGGAAGGGTACTGATTTCGTTGGCATTGATGGTATCCGGTATGGTTGGGGTGGCAGTTGCACTGTCTCAATCGCCGCGCGGGATTGCATTGTTTCAAGCTCCCCCTGCAAAGATTGAACCTGTAAAGACGCAACCAAAAGCAACTCCAAAACCTGCGGCTCCACACAGTCGATCGCAGGAACTTTCTGAGCAATTAGAACAATCCAACGCTGCAAAGTTGCTCAAACAGTTGACCGAAGGAGCAGATGCAAAAGTTCAGGACTCAAAAAGCGCGATCGAACGATTCATTCAACGCAAAGCGAATGAGCAAGGCAACTATCTGAAGCAAGTTGTGATTGATGCACTGCGTGAAGCGGTTACTGGAGAAGTCACCCAACAATCAAAAACGATTTCACAAGAGTTCAAAGACATTAAACTCACTTCCGAACAAAGAACTGCGATTCAACAAGCTAGACGGGAAATGCAAACTCAGATTGTTCAACAGGTACAGAACAATCCGCAATTGGTTCAACAACTCCCAGCCGATTTGCAAGCAGGGCGATTGAATCAAACCCTGTCACAACCGTTGAGCAATTACAGTGAAGCGATCGCACAAATTCTCACGCCTCAACAACAGCAGAGATGGCAAAAGAACTTTGATCAAGCACTTAATCGTTGAAGAACACTCGCACTGTTGCTAAGTTCACTCTAACTTTCACTCGTGTTCCGACTGCTAGAACCGGATTCATTGCGCTCAAGACTTGTAATCGATTGCCTGAACTGGTTTGAATGGTGTATCGATGATCCCGTCCAAGAAAGGCTCGATCGACCAATACGATCGAGCCTTTCTCATCCGGTTCCAATCGAATATCTTGCTGTCGAATCATCAAATCTGCACGATCGGAAATCGGTTCATCCTGATTCAAAATTAAAGTTCCGATCGAGGTTTTCCATCCCTTACCGTCGTAAGTTGCAGGTAAAAAATTTCCCTGTGTGACAAACTCTGCCACAAACCGCGTTGTAGGCTCGTTATAAAGCGTTTCTGGTGTTGCTAATTGTTCTAACTTACCTTGGTTCATGACAGCGACCCGATCAGAAATTGATAACGCTTCTTCTTGATCGTGCGTCACGAAAATTGCTGTCGATCCAGTCGTTTTGAGAATTGATCGGATTTCTTGGCGAAGATGCGATCGAACTTGCACATCTAAGTTACTTAATGGCTCATCAAGCAGGATTAGAGCGGGTTGAGGGGCTAACGCTCTTGCGAGGGCGACTCGTTGCTGTTGTCCGCCAGAAAGCTCATGTGGATAGCGTTTCTCGAATCCAGATAATCCAACTTGTGCGATCGCTTCGGATACCATTTTTTTCGCTTGCTGGGCTGGATAGCTCGATCGCTTCCGACGGGACTTCTTCAAGCCGAATCCAACATTTTGCGCCACGGTTAAATGCGGAAACAGCGCATAATCCTGAAACACCATGCCAATATCGCGTTGTTCTGGTGGGAGCCAGCGATTTGGACTGGCGACTTCTTGACCTGAAAGCTCGATCCGTCCGGATTGAGGTCGCTCAAATCCGGCAATCAGTCGCAATAATGTTGTTTTTCCGCAACCTGAAGCACCAAGTAAGCTTAAAAGCTCACCCTGACGAAGTTTGAGCGATACTGAATCCACCACTGGAGTCTCAGAAAACCGCTTTGAAATGGTGTCGAGTTGCAGGAGAATAGATTCGAGCATTTTAAAATTGGGTCAACTTATTGAGACTTATCATCAACAATTTTGGAACTCCAGTAAAGTAGTCTGAAAGATTTATTCAGCGGTTATGCAACTTAGTCAAGGAAAAACAGCGTTCAAGGGTTGGACGATCGTGGTTATTGCGATCGCAGGATTAATCGCACTGCCGATTATTGCAGTGTTGAGCGGATTGTTTGCAGATGCTCGATCGATTTGGCAACATCTATCCGAAACCGTGTTATCAACCTATGTGATCAATTCATTGCTATTAATGCTCTGGGTTGGATTAGGAGTGGCGGTGATTGGGACAGGAACGGCGTGGCTAGTGACAATGTGCCGCTTTCCAGGCAGTCGAATCTTGACTTGGGCATTGTTGCTTCCGTTAGCTGCACCTGCTTATATCTTGGCGTATGTGTATACGGATTTGCTCGATTTTTATGGGATTGTGCAGACTAGTTTGCGATCGTGGTTTGGCTGGAAAACCTTACAAGATTATTGGTTTCCAAATGTGCGATCGCTTTGGGGTGCGGCTTTGATGCTAGTTCTAGTGCTGTATCCGTATGTATATTTGCTCGCTCGATCGGCGTTTCTGTCTCAATCGGTTTGTACTTTAGAAGCGAGTCGTAGTCTCGGATGTAGTCCCTGGCAGAGCTTTAGAAAAGTTGCTTTACCGTTGGCACGTCCCGCGATCGTAGCTGGACTATCTTTAGCATTGATGGAAACATTAAATGACTATGCCACTGTGCAGTTTTTTGAAGTTAACACCTTTACGACGGGTATCTATCGGACTTGGTTTGGAATGGGTGAAAGACTGGCAGCAACTCAACTATCAGCATTTTTATTGATCTTCATTTTTGCTTTGATTCTACTAGAGCAGTTCTCGCGCGGACGGGGAAAATACTATCAATCGAGTAGTTCACAATCGATTCAAAAGTATTCACTTCGAGGATTGAGAGCGATCGCAGCTTTTCTATTCTGCATGGTTCCCTTGTTACTCGGCTTCTTTGTTCCTGGAGCATTTTTGCTGAATTTAACTTTAGAGAACTGGGAAGAAGTCTTTGATCAACGCTTTTGGACATTTGCTAGCAATAGTTTAACGGTGTCTGGACTTGCAGCTTTAGTTGCTGTTGTGATTGCGATTATTTTGGCGTATGGCTTGAGATTAAATCGATCGATTACGATGCGAGTCGCAACTTACATCGCATCAATGGGCTATGCAGTTCCCGGATCGGTGATTGCCGTCGGAATTTTAGTACCGTTTGGATTGTTTGATAATGCGATCGATCAATGGATGCGATCGACCTTTAAAGTCTCATCCGGATTGTTGTTGAGCGGAACGATTTTTGCGCTGATCTTTGCCTATCTAGTCCGATTTCTAGCTTTGTCGTTCAATAGCATTGATGCTAGCTTAACGAACATTAAACCGAGTCTAGATGATGCTTCTCGGAGCTTAGGATTTGGAGCAACGAATACATTGTTCCGCATTCACATTCCATTGCTCTGGAAAGGTGTATTGGCAGCGGCAATCTTAGTTTTTGTCGATGTCATGAAAGAACTATCGGCAACTTTGATTATTCGACCGTTTAACTTTGATACCTTAGCAGTGCATGTTTACAATCTCGCTTCAGATGAACGATTAGCAGAAGCATCCGGATCAGCCCTAGCGATCGTGCTAGTTGGACTGATTCCAGTGATTCTGCTCAGTTGGCAAATGGAGAAAACGGAATAATCACGGTGAAGCAAGTGCCAGCTTGTACGGCACTTTTCACTACAATTTGTCCATTTAATCGATCGACACATTGTTTCACGATCGCGAGTCCTAATCCTGTTCCCGCAATCTGAGTCACATTCGAGGCACGATAGAACGATTGGAACAATCGAGACTGTTCTGAGGACGGAATTCCAATCCCCGAATCTTCAACTTCTAGATTGAACTGGTGCGCCTCGATCGACAATCGACAAGCAATTTTTCCACCATTCGGAGAGTACTTAATACTGTTAGAGAGCAAATTAGCAAAAATCCGCTGAAGTAATCTTGCATCTGTAACGATCGAAGCTTTTGAACCTTCAGTCGAAAATGCAATCTCATGTCGATCGGTATTCATCTGTGCTTCCTCGACCAATTCTGCACAGACTTGAATCGGATCGATTTCACTTAAAACTAATTCTGCTTGTTCACTTCGACTCAGCATCAAAATGTCATCGAGCATTTCGCTCATTTGCTGAATCTTCGATCGCAATCGTCGGAGATGCTTTTGTTTACGCTCGATCGACAATTGATCATTGTTGAGCAAATCGATCGAAGTAGACATCACTGCCAACGGCGATTTCAATTCATGTGCCGCATCTGCCAGAAAGCGCGTCTCTGGTGTCTCTGATACAGGTGGATCAATCTTGCGGCTAATCGTGGCAAGTCCCAACGGCTGATTGGTGAACGGATCACGCATCAGAAACCATTGACTCTCAAACCAAATCGTTTCACCATGATGCGTCATTGCCAACTGTCCGCACCACTGTCCACGCTCCCACAATTGCGGCAAAATCGTCTGATTCCAACTCTGCGGCTCACTCAGCAATTCAGTGAGTGGCAAGAGATGATTCAATCCCAACATTGATCGACCGCTCGCATTCAAACAGAGCCAATCCCCCTCGATCGACATTGCACCGATCAAATCTGGACTCTGTTGTGCGATCGTGGAAAACCAACCCGACTCAATCCAACTTAAGTTCGATCGTGGGTCTAATGGAGCTGACGAACGAGCCGCATCCTCCAAAGCTGTAAGTGTACAAACTCTTGTTGCCTGATGAGTAGACTTCATTTCAGCCTTCCTCGCTATCACATCACAGGGAACTGAACTGAGACAGAAATTCAGTGTCTATTACTAATCAGTTTCCCCGGTGAATTGCATTTATCCGTACAATCTCGGTTTTCTTTATTGTTTCTTTATTTTACAGCGCTAAAAATTAGTAAATTTTGTCGATCGATCAGAATGCAGCTCATTGCGAAATTTTCACGATCGACTCCGTATTTCCAAGCCCATTCTAAATTTTGAGCAAAAATCTCGTTGAAAATACTGAGCTAACACTCCGAGAAAATTCGGAATTTCGCGCTAAGAAGTCAGTAAAATTGAGCAGAAACGTTGAAAACGGGTTCAATACTCCGTATAGACGCAGATTAACCCTTGAAACTGCTTCCGTATAATTTCAGGGAAAGTATTTGTTAAATTTGCGTATTTCGACGCTTCGCGATCGTCGAATTCTTCGCATAGGTTGGATAGAAACTTCACTAATCCACCTAATCTTACGGAGAAGTGAAC
>JADEXW010001012.1 GCA_015206935.1 Pseudanabaenaceae cyanobacterium LEGE 13415
GAATTGTTCGATCGAGCAACGCATTTGACTTTTAATTCGCTGAGTCAGTGGGAGAGATCTCCGAAAGGATCGGCATCGATCGGGCTTCGGATCAATCCGTTGTATTCTCCGGTGACAACGGCTCTTTATAATCCTTGCCAACCGGGATCGCGATTGGGTGTATTACCGGAACAATTGGGCGGTGCCTTCGGCTCACGCGAGCGTGTTCGCTTACCTGAAGGGATCAATGGCTTTTTGTCGCACAATCTATGTGAGAGCGATTCTTTTGCACTAGAGAAAACGCTGCTACAGATTGAACAGCACTATGGTCATTTGTTGCCTCAGATTCAGTGGTTGAATCTTGGAGGTGGACATCTGATGACGCATGAAAACTATGATGTCGATCACGCGATCGCAGTTTTGAATGCGTTTCACGATCGTTATCCTCATTTGCAGGTATATCTCGAACCCGGTTCCGCGATCACTTGGCAAACAGGTGATTTAGTGAGCAGTGTTCTCGATCTGATTCCGACTGCTGAGTTTACTCATGTCATGCTCGATGTGTCTTTTACCGCACACATGCCCGATTGTTTGGAGATGCCTTATCAACCAGAAATCGAGGGAGCATCGCAAACCGGAAATTATCGCTTAGGCGGATCAAGCTGTTTAGCGGGAGATTTTCTGGGTGACTATGGATTTGAGCAACCGTTAACCATTGGCGATCGCATCGTTTTCAAAGACATGATGCACTATACGATGGTCAAAACCACGATGTTCAATGGAGTCGCACATCCAGCGATCGGCTGTCTCAGAAAAGATGGATCGTTTGAATTGTGGCGGGAATTTGGCTACGAGGATTATCGATCGAGAGTCGGTTAAGGAAAGTTAGCGAGAATCCACGATCGTAAAAATCCTGATTTACTATTTGGATTGATGCGATCGTGGATTTCTTTATGGGTAAGAGCAAAAAAGGGAAACCAGAGTGGATCAAAGAAACCTTGGAAATCGATAAGAATCATGGCTGGCAATCGAAACCAGGCTATAAGATTTTTGTTGCGGGACGAGGGGCTGTGAGATTTGATGTTCCGCAAGATTGGCACTTTGAACCGGATGAGAAGTCGTTTCGATTTCACGATGCCACGCCCCCAAACGATGATTGTCGTTTAGAAGTTTCCTACAATCATTTGCCGAAACAGGAT
>JADEXW010001013.1 GCA_015206935.1 Pseudanabaenaceae cyanobacterium LEGE 13415
GCTCAAAGTCCCCCAGAATGGGGGATTTAGGGGGCACGATCGCATTGCAACATAGCAAATCATTCTCGATCGCTTTCTTGAACTTTGAACATTCCCACCGAGGATTGAAGTTCTTCAGCAACATCAACGGTTTGCCGGAGTGCTTTTGATACTCGAACTGAAGAATCTGAAGTCAAAGTCGAAACTTGTGCAACTTCTTTGATTAATTCAGTGACAGATTGCGAAGTGTGCGCCTGAGAAACCATTGCGTCAGAAATCGAATTTACTAAGCTATCCATTTGCTCAGAAACTTGCACCACATGAATTAAGCTTTGTTTTGCGTTTCGGGCAAGGTGTGCCCCTTCTACAACCTGCGTCGCTCCTCGGTTCATCGCCTCAACCACTTCGGTAATCTGTTGCTGTGTAGTTTCGATCAGGGCTGCAATTTCGCGGGTTGCAGTTGCCGATCGAGAAGCGAGTTCTCCAATCTCGTTTGCAACAATTCCAAAGCCGCGACCATGCTCCCCCGCACGAGTCGCTTCAATGCTGGCATTGATTGCCAGTAAGTCGGTCTGAGTGGCTAAGTCATTGATCAGTGAAACGACTCGACCGATTTGCTGAGAAGATTCACCCAATTGTTTGACTTTACGGGTGGCATCTTCGACGGTAGCTCTGAGACTGTAGATGCTGGTTACAGTGGAATCCATGACACTCTCACCGGATTTTGCCGCATTGGTGGCATTTTGAGCCACGATCGCGGCTTGTTGGGCGCGTTCTGCTACTGCCTGCATGGATAAAGTCATTTGCTCAACAGAATCTAAAGTCCGCGTTGTTTCTTGGGCTTGTTGGCGGGTTTGATCGGCTAAATGTTTCATCTCATCTTCGTTTTTGCTGATGAGATCACTGACTTGAGTGGAAGTGTGCTGAACTTTGAGAACTAGAGTTCTTAAGCTTTCAACGACTGCATTGAAGAAGTCTGCAACGGTTCCTAAATCATCGGCACTCACATTTGCTCGAACAGTTAGGTCGCCAGCAGAAACATTCTGGATTTCGCCTAGTAATTGAATGATTTGCTGTTGAATGGAGCTTTTCCGAGTCTCAGCATCTTGAAGAGCGAACTGTCGCTCTTGTAGTAATTTCGATTGATCTAGCGCATAGCCAATTTGGGTTAAAAGCTGCGTGAAAAAGATGA
>JADEXW010000302.1 GCA_015206935.1 Pseudanabaenaceae cyanobacterium LEGE 13415
ATCGATAGTAGTTGCCAAACTGTGAACTGGGAGCTGTGCCGCGCCAGTGATATTCCACGTCTTTTTGGTCGATCGTTAACATCATCGTGCTTGTCTGCTTATCAACCTTGACATCCAATCGCCCAGAAATTCCCTGCTCCGTTGTAAAGTTCGGCGTAGATTGCGGCTTAGGTTGATCGGGTCGCTTCAGTTTTGCCCAACTCCGAATTTCAAGCCCGTTATTCCTTGGATCGCTGAAGGCAATACCGTCTTGATTCTCAGGCGGAATCGAATCGACCCAGCCTTCGGGATACAAAAACTCGAACCCGAATCGCGGATTTCGATACGTTTGCCAACGGTCAGGAAGGCGATTTTGCTGAGGTTCCGAGCGCTCCCACGGCAGCCTATCGCATCCCGTTAACCCAATCAATCCGACTAAAATCCAACTCAAACCGTACTTCATAATGTAAAGTAATGTAACAATAATGCTGTCATGCAGGTATACCGTCTTGACAGCTCCAAATCTGGCAGATATTGTATTTGCATACCCGGGTAAAACGACTGAAAGTTCTATGCAAGACAAGCAGAAAGTTACGCTGTATCTCCCGCCCGAATTACACCGCAAGCTAAAAATCCAAGCGGCGATGAGTTCCGAGGCGATGTCAATCCTCGCAGAGAGGGCGCTCAATTTTTACCTCACTTACCCGGAGGTAGTTGAGCAACAAGAAGAAGCTCATGGACAAACACATCGGATTTACGACTGTCCCAGTTGTACCACTCCGGTTGTACTACGTAACGGCGAGTTGATTCCATTGGGTCAGCACAGCGCCATCCTCCAGGATGAGCTATCGACCGTCTCGATCGAAGAAAAGGTCGTCGTCCCCTGCTAGGGTTCGTAGCCTGGTTCGCTTTACACATCTGCACCGTTTTTAGTGGGTCGCGGTTATGCAAGAAGAGCTAAATATCCTGTTACAGGCTCAATATCCTTTAATTTATCTTGTAACTTCGGAAGAAGAGCGGGCAGAGCAAGCGATTTCGATTCTTGCTCAAACCAAGCCCCCCAAGCGGTTGTATTTGTGGACAGTGACCCACGGGATCGTTGAATATGGTCAACCCCGTAGCGTGACTCAGCACAACACAGTTTCCCCTGAAGCTGCGATCGAATGGGTGATGCGCCAACGGGAACCCGGAATCTTCGTCTTCAAAGATTTGCACCCGTTTATTGATTCGCCTGCGGTGACTCGGTGGTTGCGTGATGCAATCGCTAGTTTCAAAGGCACTCAAAAAGCGATCGTGCTAATGTCTCCGGTGCAGACAATCCCGATTGAGTTGGAAAAAGAGGTTGTCGTCATGGACTTCCCACTTCCCAGCATGACGGAGTTGAATCAAGTTCTCACCGCCCAATTAGATCTCATTCGCACTCGCCGGATTACGACCGAAACTCGCGAAAAGCTGCTTAAAGCTGCGTTAGGTCTAACCCGCGATGAAGCAGAAAAAGTTTACCGAAAAGCGCAAGTCACCGCTGGACGTTTAACCGAAGAAGAAGTTGATATTGTTCTTTCTGAGAAGAAGCAACTGATTCGACGTAATGGAATTTTAGAGTACATCGAAGAAGACGAAACGATCGATTCGGTCGGTGGACTTGAAGAATTGAAGCACTGGTTAAAACAGCGATCGAACGCTTTTACCGAACGAGCAAGAGAGTATGGATTGCCCCAACCGAAAGGGATGTTGATTCTGGGCGTTCCGGGTTGTGGAAAGTCGCTGATTGCGAAAACGACTTCACGACTTTGGGGCTTGCCACTCTTGAGGCTTGATATGGGTCGAGTGTATGACGGATCGATGGTGGGTCGATCGGAAGCGAATCTCCGCAACGCTTTGAAGACCGCAGAATCGATTTCCCCCGCAATCTTGTTCATTGATGAAATGGATAAGGCATTTGCAGGAACGACCGGATCGGCTGATTCCGATGGTGGAACTTCTAGTCGGATCTTCGGATCATTCCTGACCTGGATGCAGGAAAAAACTTCTCCCGTATTCGTGATGGCGACTGCAAACCGAGTCGAACGATTACCTGGAGAATTCCTGAGAAAAGGGCGATTTGATGAAATCTTCTTCGTTGATCTGCCAAATGCAGAAGAGCGGAAAGAGATCTTCAGAATTCACCTCACGAAGCGTCGTAGAGAGATTGAGCGATTCGATCTCGACCAACTTGCAAACGTTTGCGACGGCTTTTCGGGAGCAGAAATTGAGCAAGCTTTAGTTGCAGCGATGTATGAAGCCTTTGCTCAAGATCGAGAGTTTACCCAATTGGACATCATTGCGGCATCCAGAGCAACATTGCCGCTGTCCAAGACAATGACTGAGCAGGTGACAGCCCTACGGGATTGGGCTAGGCAGCGAGCGCGACCTGCGGCAGCCTCAGTTGCTGAATATCAGCGACTTGAGTTCTAACAAGCTTTCTCCTGTCTTCCCAACAGGATGAAGGGCTAGCATCATCAGCTAGCAGTCTCAACCGTTTTGAATGCTTGAGTACGCGAGTACAACCGGGTTCAAAACGTCTTAAACCTAAACGTTGTCGTTGTTATCAACTTTTCCACGGAGGAAACCCAAATGTCTCACTTTAGCACTCTTCGCACCAAGATCACCGATGCAGAAATCCTGAAGTCCTCGCTCCGCGATTTGGGCATCTCGGTTAAGACTGAAGCTGATGTTCGTGGTTATAACGGTCAGCGCGTTCGTTCTGACATCGTTGCTGTTCTTGAAGGCGAATATGATTTGGGCTGGTCGCGCAATGCTGACGGTTCGTTTGACTTGATCGCTGACCTCTGGGGTGTGGCGAAGAAGCACAATCAAACTGAACTGATCAACTCGATCAACCAGAAGTACGCTGTTAACAAGACCTTGGCTGAAGTCAAGCGTCCTGGCTTGAACAATGCAAACGTGAAATTGGTTGTTCAAAAATAGTTTCTCTGCGCGTTCCCAAGCTGGCGGGCTAACTTCTCACAGTTAGCCCGTTTTTTTGTGGAGATTTGCGGTTTGATAACCTATAGCAGTACCGATTCGAGTTAGGACACTTCGAGAAAGCCCCCCAGCCCCAAGTTTGGGGGAGCAAGAGTCTTAAGCCCCCAGCATTGGGGGTTTGGGCAACGCCGAACTTGTCCTAATCTAAACTTCTACTGCTATATCAGAATTGCCGACGGGTTAACTTTTTGTCGTTAATCCGTTTTTTATTGGTAAATTAACCAAGTTTTATTATTAGATTAGAAAATATGAGTTCACCACTAAAATCAGTTGAATGGATTGCTAGTTCACTTGATGACCTCAAGAGCTTCCCAGAGGATATTCAACAAGCTGTAGGGTATGCGCTGTATCGGGTGCAATGCGGCGAATAAGTGTGAAGCCGCTCAAGGGTTTCAAAGGAGCATCAGTTTTGGAAATTGTTCAGGACTTTGATGGAGATACCTATCGAGCAGTTTATACAATTAAGTTTGAGGAGGTTGTGTATGTATTGCACGCATTCCAGAAGAAATCCAAGCGAGGCATTGAGACTCCCAAGCAAGATATTGAATTGATTGAAATGCGGCTGAAGCGAGCAAAAGAACACTACGAGCAACATTACAAAAACCAGTTAGAGAAGGATCAGCATGAGTGAAGAAATTGAAGTTCAATCTAGCAGTGGAAATGTTTTTGCAGATCTAGGACTTGCCAACCCTGATGAGTTGTTGATTAAGGCAGAACTTGTTCGACAAATCAGCAATTTAATTGATACCAAAAACATAAGCCAGACTGAGGTCGCAAAGCTATTTGACATTGATCAGTCAGAAATTTCTGCGCTCTTAAATGGCAAACTCTCTAATTTTTCAACTGAACAGCTATTTAAATTTCTCAATGCGCTCGGTAGTGATGTTGAAATTCGGGTTGTTTCTAAACCCCGATCGAACTTCAAAGCTCAAACGAGAGTGATCAGCGCTTGAACCAGAACACCTCGAATACTGAAAGTTGATCAGTGAGATTAGAAAAGATATGGAATCAGGCGCTTAGTCCGTTGCATATATGCTTTGTACTCTGCTCCAAATTGTTCGATCATCATCTGCTCTTCCTGCTGAATTCGGAGAAAGTACGTCATTCCGAATGAGAGAATTCCCCCTAAACCCGCTATCCAATTTGGCAGAATCAATGCTTGTGCTGCACTCCACAACCAGAAAGCGGTATACATAGGATGGCGAATTTGCTGATACACGCCGTTACTCACCAAAGTATGCCCTTCTTTAATCTCCACCGTGGGCGACCAATTTTTGCCTAAATCATCGTGAGAACGCCAGAGAAGCCAAAGGGCGATCGCAAAGACAATCCCTCCCACGTAACCAGCCCAGACAGGTGAGCGGTAGTCAGCAAAACTAAGCAAAGGCGAAAAAACGTAAATTAATGGCGAAACTACCATTCCAACGTAGATGAGCATGAACAAGATGCGCTCTTGTGGAACTAGGTGTTTAGTCTGTTGATGCTGCTTCTGATAAGGGGTACGAATTGCCCAGGCAGCAACAAATCCTACCATGAAAATTATTTTCAGCGTTAGAGTGTCCATAAATCTGATTGACAGAGCTATTCTGGAAGCTTCAGAAGTTCAGAGGGTTCCATCTTTTCGTATTTCTCAAACGGCTGATGAATCCAAGGATTATGCTCTAGGTAATCGACGTAGTAATCGGGTTTGATCACAGAGCAGGCTTTGTACCAGAGAACGGCGGTGCGGACTTCTTCAATATAAAAGCCGTAATGTCGATCGAGCCAAGGAATCGTTTTCTGCAACGTCACTCCAGAATCGACCAAATCATCTACTAACAAGACATGACTGCCCAAAGCCAGAGAAGTCATCGTTAGATCTTTTGAAAATACTAAGGAACTTCTCGACTGGCTTGTGCCTCGATATGAAGAAGTTGATAAGATTGCAAGCGGCACATCGTAAATTCGGGCAAGCACATCACCGACCCGCAAGCCGCCCTTCGCCAAGCAGACGATTTGATTAAACTGCCAGTCCGATCGATAAATTTGGGCTGCGAGTTTTTCGATTAGGCGGTGGTAATCTGACCAACTGACATGAAGATCGGACTGAGTGGAATCCGGCATAGTGAAGTCAAAATAGATAAGTTTTTCTTCATCGTGCGCGATCGCAGGTGAAGACGATGAAAATAATACAACTGTTACCCCGGATTCTGCGACTTTAGTTATGAATAATTCTGAGCCGATTTCTGAGAAACTCGACCTTAAAACAAAAATAGCCTACGGTGCGGGCGATCTGGGCCCCGCAATTACAGCCAACATTCTGATCTTTTACCTATCTCCATTTCTAACGGATGTGGCGGGATTGAATCCTGGATTGGCGGGACAAACTCAATTGATTGGAAAGGTTTGGGATGCGGTAAACGATCCGATGGTTGGGGTGATGAGTGATAAAACGCGATCGCGCTTTGGTCGTCGTTATCCGTGGATTTTATTTGGGGCGATTCCGTTCGGGATTTTCTTCTTTCTGCAATGGATCGTGCCGAGATTTAGTGACAATCCGCAGGGGCAACAGTGGGGATTGTTTTGGTATTACACCTTTATTTCGATCGTGTTTGGGTGGCTTTATACGGTGGTGAATTTGCCCTATACCGCGCTCACACCGGAACTTACACAGGATTACGATGAGCGAACGAGTTTGAATAGCTATCGGTTTGCGTTCTCGATCGGAGGCAGCATTCTCTCGGTCGTGTTGGTGGGTGTAATCGGCTCGATGTTTGCCGATTTGAGTCAGCGATATCTTGTAATTGGCGCTGTGTGTGGAATCTTGGGATTTTTACCCTTGTTTTGGTGCGTCTGGGGAACGTTCGATCGCATGAAAGCTGTCGGATTGCAACCGCATGATACGGAGCAAACCGTTTCGATTCCGATTCCGCAGCAAATCAAGATTGCGTTTAGTAATCGTCCATTTCTATTTGTCGTTGGGATCTATCTCTGTTCGTGGCTGAGTTTTCAACTGACAGCAGCGATTATTCCATACTTTGTTGGAAGTTATATGAGGCTCGATAGTCCTTGGGCAGTTCCGAGCGTGGTTTTAGCGGTTCAATTGACCGCGATGCTTGTTTTGCCTATTTGGAATGCGGCAAGTCAGAGAATTGGGAAGCGGGGCGTATATGCAGCGGGAATGGTGCTTTGGATTATTGCACAAGGTGGATTGTTCTTTCTGCAACCGGGACAGTTGACCTTGATGTATGTATTGGCAGTGATGTGCGGCTTTGGAGTGTCGGTGGCTTACCTGATTCCTTGGTCGATGCTGCCGGATGTGATTGAACTCGATGAATTACGAACGGGACAGCGACGAGAAGGAATTTTTTATAGCTTTGTGACGTTTTTGCAGAAGGTCTGTTTGGGAATTGCAGTTGCGATCGTGCTTCAAAGTCTCGATTGGGCAGGATACGTTAAACCTACTGAAGGCGTTCGTTTACCTATTCAGCCCGATGATGTTCTACTGGCGATTCGATTGTCGATCGGACCCGTTCCCACGATCGCGTTACTCATCGGAATGGTTCTGGTTTACTTCTATCCGATCACGCGAGAAGTTCATGCGGAGATTCGATTGAAGC
>JADEXW010001014.1 GCA_015206935.1 Pseudanabaenaceae cyanobacterium LEGE 13415
CTTTTAGAGGTAGCGGATCAAATTACAGAACTGCGTCGCACTCATCAACCCTAAAACACGCGAAACGTCATGATCAAGAACGATACCTGGATTACGCAAATGGCACAGCAAGGAATGATTGCGCCATTTGAACCTCAGCTTGTACGCCAGACTCATGGTTTGCCTGTTATCTCGTATGGGTTGAGCAGCTACGGTTACGATTTGCGCCTGTCTCCGTCTGAGTTTCGCATCTTCAAACATATTCCCGGAACGGTCGTTGATCCGAAGAATTTCAGTGATGCAAACCTAGAGCCTGCACCATTGCATCAAGATGACAATGGCAGCTTTTTCATTCTGCCTGCTCATTCTTATGGGTTGGGAGTTGCCTTAGAACGGTTAGAAGTGCCTGATAATGTGACCGTAATTTGTATTGGAAAATCGACTTATGCGCGGATTGGATTGATTGCAAATCTGACTCCAGCGGAAGCAGGTTGGCGGGGACATTTGACGCTTGAATTCTCAAATTCGTCGAGCGCTGACTGTCGAATCTATGCAAATGAAGGGATTGTGCAGTTGTTGTTCCTGGAGGGTGCGCCTTGTGCAGTGAGCTACGACGATCGACGCGGTAAGTATCAGGATCAAACTGAGCGAGTGACGTTGGCGCGGGTTTAGAGAGAGTAGCGATCGTGCCTTGTAAAGTGCGATCGCGCGATCGCACTTTACAAGGCACGAACACTTCGTGGAGCGCAGCTACCGCTTTAACCCCTAAATCGGTAATCGATCGATATCTCGATTCGCACCAATCACCACGATCGCGGTTCCTTTCATGAGATACGTATTTGGATCAGGATTAATCACAAACTTACCGTTATTGCTGAAGGCAAGTAGGTTTAAGCCATAGTGCGATCGCAATCTCAATTCTGCGATCGTTTTTCCGTGGAAATTTTCGGGCGTAATCATTTCCACGATGCTATTTTCTGGATCGAGATCGAAGCGCTCTAGAATTCCAGGTTTGGTGAGCGATCGAGCCAACGTACAGCCCATCTCATGCTCTGGGAAAATAACGTGATCGGCACCCACTTTTTTCAGCAGTTTTTCATGGATTTCTGACGAAGCTTTAGCAACCACATGCCGCACACCGCCTTCTTTTACGTTCATTGTGGTGATGATGCTTTCTTGAACGTAATTC
>JADEXW010000303.1 GCA_015206935.1 Pseudanabaenaceae cyanobacterium LEGE 13415
CTTCATCGGTGTAGCCCAAAACGCCCTTGAGTGATGTTTCTGAGGCTTCTTTCATCGCTTCACAAATTTCTTTGTAGCTAGTTGGTTTCTCAGTTTTGAATGTTAAATCAACGACAGAAACATCCGGAGTCGGCACTCGGAATGCCATTCCTGTTAATTTTCCTTTCAGTTCAGGCAGAACTAACGTAACCGCTTTAGCTGCTCCAGTTGAAGCAGGAATGATGTTCTGAGCGGCTCCTCGTCCACCTCGCCAGTCTTTTTTGCTGGGGCCATCGACGGTCGGCTGAGTTGCGGTCATTGCGTGAACCGTGGTCATCAGACCTTCAACTAAACCGAATCGATCGTTTAACACTTTCGCCACCGGAGCCAAACAGTTCGTAGTACAGCTTGCATTTGAGACGATCGTATCTTTTTCGGGATCATACGAATCGTGATTTACGCCCATGAGCAAGGTTTTCACCCGTTCTGGATCTTTGGTCGGAGCAGAAATAATCACCTTTTTCGCGCCTGCTTTGACGTGATTCGAGGCGCTGTCGAAATCGGTAAAGAGACCTGTCGATTCGACTACGTAATCCGCTCCCAGATTGCCCCAAGGCAGTTCAGCCGGGTTTCTCACCGAAAAGCAAGGAATAAATCGATCGTTCACCATAATTCCATCCGGTTTTGCTTCGATCTTGCCCGGATAAACACCGTGGGTGGAATCATACTTCAGCAAATAAGCCAAATTGTCAGGCGGAACGAGATCATTAATTCCTACAACTTCGATGTTGGGACTGTCGAGCGCCGCACGAAACACCAGGCGACCAATTCGCCCGAAACCATTAATCCCTATCTTTACAGTAGCCATCGGAAAAACTCCAAATTGAAGAGGAGAGCATGACAAAATTTTGGTGTTTCCTCACGCTATCGCATTTATTGAATGACCTCGATAGACGTAATCTTTTTCTTACGGTTCAGCGATTTTGTTAGCGTTTGATCATTTCCGATCGCAGAATTTCAACAAGATTGATCCAAGTTTTTTAAGCATTGTTGAGGTATACCAGTAAGAGAACATTTTTGGAGCAAGGAAAGATGTCGCGCACCAAACCTTACCAACCGTCATTACTCCGGTTCTTACACGGTGTGAATGCTTTGTTTGTGATTGGCGCATTGATCACTGGGTATTGGGTGTATAACACTTTTGATGGGCGCTTTGGTAAGATTCCGCTGCCGAGAATTAATCCGATTATTGATTACCACGGCACGATCGGATTGATGTTTTTTCTCTTTGCGCCATTGTTTTTGATTTACAGTCTTTGGCTGGGTCGAAAGAAATTGATTCAAAAAGAATCGATCGCACAATTATCACAAGTGGGAAAACCAATCTGGTGGATCGGTCTGCATAAATCGACTAACACCGTAATGTTAGTTGCGATCGCATTTGCAGCCATCAGCGGAAAGTTAATGGATGAAACTTGGTTGCCGCGTGGAGAATTGCATCATGTGGCGTATTCCCTTCATTTGCTTTCGTGGGCGACAATGCTCGTATGTTTAGCGCTACATCTTTTGATGAGTGCAAAAGTAGGAGGAGCGCCGCTTTTATTGTCGATCGCTAGCTTAAAAGTGCGATCGGATGACCATCCAAAATTATGGTTTCAACAATTGCGAAATCGAGTTTAATAACTAATGTTCCAGTGGTGTGAATTCATGAGTTTTACAATCCAGAATGTTCTGATTCCGACCAGTGAAGGCTATCAAACTGTTAATGTGCAGATTCAAAATGATCGAATTCTTGCGGTCACGTCGCCGTGTGCCCAAGGCAGCGCACCGAATTTAGAAGTGATTGGAACTGCGATCGATGGCACTCATAAGCTGTTACTGCCCGGATTTGTAAATGCTCATACGCATTCTTCAGAGATGTGGCAGCGGGGAATGATTCCTCCTGTCCCGCTTGAACTCTGGCTTGCAGAACTCTATGAATTTGCACCGCTTGATCCCGAACAAGCTTATCTCAGTGCGGTTGGAACTGCGATCGAAACATTGATGACGGGTGGCACAAGTGTTGTTGATCATTTAGTACTCATTCCAGGAAAAGAAATTGAAACGATCGCGGCTGCAAATCGAGGCTATCGAGAGGTTGGAATTCGAGCGTTTATTGCACCCCTGATTCAGGATGAGGTGATGAGCGCTGGACTTCCGACGGGTGGAGATGAAGTCAGCCACGGGAGCTATGATCGATCGACCAAAGAAACGCTTAATTTAGTGCAAGAAGCAGTTGAGCAATTCCATCGACCTGATGAAGGGGTTGAAATTCTCGTTGCTCCAACTGGGATTCAACTTTGCTCGGATGCACTGTTTGAAGGCTGTATTGAACTCAGCGATCGATATAATCTCAGTCGTCATGCTCATTTGCTCGAAACCAAAGCACAGAAATTACTCGCAGATGAAAAGTATGGTTGTAGTGCAGTGCAGCATCTAAAAGACATTGGATGGCTGAGTGAAAAGACTTCTCTAGCCCATTGTGTTTGGTTAGATGAACATGACATTAAGATTTTGGCAGAAACGCGATCGACAGTCGTTCACAATCCTTTGAGTAACTTACGTTTGGGAAGTGGAATTGCTCCGATCTTGAAGTATCGTCAAGCGGGAGTGAATGTTGCTTTTGGCTGTGATGGTTCTGCTAGCAATGATTCTCAGGATTTGCTCGAAGCGGTTAAGATTGGCTCGATTCTGCATTCAGTAACCGATCCTGATTATCAACATTGGATCACGCCGCGACAGTCTGTAGAAATGGCTGCTCTGGGTGGTGCAACAGGTTTGAATCGTGCAGATCAGTTCGGCTCTCTAGAAGTAGGTAAGAAAGCAGATTTAGTGATGTATGACCTCAAATCGTTGTCTCTCTTGCCGCGAACTGATCCGATCGGTTTACTGGTTCTCGGTCGCCCTGTAAATGTCGTCAGTCATGCCTGGGTGAATGGAAAACAAGTCATTGCAGATCATGAAATTTGCAATATCAATGTGAATGACCTGAAAGAGAAACTGTTTGATCAAAGTGAATGGACTCCGAAGCGGAAATCGATCGCAGTTTCTGAAACCGAAGCGCGATATCGATCGGTTATGGGACTAAGCGGCAATTCGATCGGTTATTCTTAGTTCAAATGAACTTATTGATGAGCCAAGGACAGCAACTTCGGTTAAAATCTTGTGATCCACCCACCGCAATGGGTGTAAATTCTCGATGTCCCTACCCTGGATCATTCCTATGGCAACTCCGGCACTTGATCTTGCAACTCGGCTCGATCGCTATTACGAAGAAGTTCGATCGATTATCTTGAGCCGTCAGAATCCGATTAGTGGCTTACTGCCTGCAAGTACTGCGGTGAATGCTCACGGAGATTATACCGATGCTTGGGTGCGGGACAATGTGTATAGCATTCTGGCAGTTTGGGGACTGGCATTAGCGTATCGGAAATTAGATGACGATCGCGGACGCACCTATGAGCTTGAACATAGTGTTGTGAAATTGATGCGCGGATTGTTGTTTTCAATGATGCAACAATCGCAAAAAGTTGAGAAGTTTAAGGAGAGTCAGAATCCTTTAGAAGCGCTACATGCAAAGTATGACACTGCAACCGGATCAACGGTGGTTGGCGATGACGAATGGGGACATTTGCAGTTAGATGCAACATCAGTGTTTTTGTTGATGTTGGCGCAGATGACACTATCGGGATTGTCGATCGTGTATACGATGGATGAAGTGAACTTTGTGCAAAACCTGGTTTACTACATTGGTCGAACCTATCGCACGCCAGACTATGGAATTTGGGAGCGGGGCAATAAGATCAATCACGGCAATCCAGAGTTAAATGGTAGTTCCGTGGGAATGGCGAAAGCTGCACTGGAAGCAATGAATGGATTGAATCTGTTTGGCACTCAAGGCGGACAGAATTCAGTGATTCATGTGCTACCCGATGAGATTGCTCGGTGTCGAACCACATTGGAATCCTTGTTGCCACGGGAATCGAGTTCTAAGGAGGTGGATGCCGCATTGTTAAGCGCGATCGCGTTTCCTGCCTTTGCGGTGGAAGATATGGAACTGGTCGATCGAACTCGCAATAAGATTATTGATCTTCTAGAAGGTCTCTATGGATGTAAGCGATTTCTGAGAGATGGACACCAAACTGTGATCGAAGATACAACGCGATTGCACTATGAGCCGTTTGAACTGAAGCAGTTTGAACATATTGAGTGTGAATGGCCCTTATTCTTTACGTATTTAGCACTGGATGGGATTTTTAGAGGCGATCGAGTTCAAACAGAAAGCTATTTAGAGCGATTAGAAGCACTCACGGTTGAGCGAGATGGTGTAAAGCTACTACCAGAACTCTACATTGTTCCAGAAGAGGTAATTGAAGCTGAGAAAGCGAATCCTCGTAGTCAAAAACGCATTCCAAACGAGAATGTCCCCTTAGTCTGGGCACAAAGCTTATATCTACTTGCAAAGATGCTGCATGAAGGCTTGATCTCGGTTGGGGATGTTGATCCGTGTGGACGATATTTACGCCGAGGACAACGCCGAAAAGCCACGATTCAAGTTGCATTAGTCACAGAAGACGAAGCACTGCAAGTCAAGCTAGAAGCCAACAATGTGACAACTCAAACATTGAAGCAAGTCGAACCGATTCAAGTTCGTCATGCAAGAGAACTTGCTGCTGCTTACACTCAAGTCGGACACAACGAGAAACTATCGCTGACTGGACGACCGCAGCGTAGAATGCGAAGTTTAACGACTGCACAAGTTTACAAAATCAAAGGAGATACGATCGTATTTCTTCCCTCTTTCCTTGAGCCTGAACGATTCTACTTAACGTTGGACTATCATTTTTTAGTGTCAAACATTAAAAGTGAACTGGCTTATATTCATCGACACTGGCAACAATTGGGAAGACCGATCGTAACGCTGCTACTCACTAAAGAAATGTACGAACTCGGTCGCGAAGCATTGCTTGACCTGGTTCAAGAACTACAAGCGGGACGCTGTGGTGATGTTCCAGTTCAACTCGGACAGCTTAAGCAGTTTGTCCGAACAGCAGGAACAGCCCGAATTGATTCGCTGTATAACTATAAGTTTGAATCAAAATCTGTGGCTCAGATCGGTGTCTCTCGCTATCATCTTTCGTTTGATCCCGATCGAACTCATCCTTTGAGCATCTCTCAAGAGTTCAAGTTGGAATATGAAACAGACATTGATGTGCTGTTAGAAAGTCTGCGATCGTCACAAAACCTCTATGAGCAAGTTGAACTATTAGGAACCTTAGTACGATTGAAAAGTCTAGACTTTGAAACTGGACTATCAGGAGCAGATTCATCTATCACCGTTCGCGACTTGCTGAATGAAATCTACACCAGAGCAAGCAAAGGCGATTCGACTGGATCACCATACTGGAGCATTTTGCGGCGTTGTGCAGGCTTGCTCGATAAAGTTGATGTCGGACTATCCGATGCGGTCACTGATATCTTAGTTCGACAAAAACAAATTGCGATCGGGAGAGCCTACAGCGAAGATTCTCTAATCATGCAGCCGTTACCGCATACGGAAGTGTTGGAAAAGATTCGGGAGTTCTGTCGGGAAGATATCCGCGATCGCGTTCTCACTCAAGAGGTGATCATCTATCTCAGCTTGCTCATTAAAGGTGAGCCAAATCTATTCAAGGGATTGCTCACGCTACGAGTCGGTTATCTAATTTTGCTGATTACAACTGATCTAGCGCGAGAGTTGAATCTTACTCAGGATGAAGCTTACGAGAAACTAATGAGCTTAAGCCCGTTTGAGATTAAAACTCGGTTGCGTGAGATTGTTGTCGGCTATGCAGACTTGAATAAAGCATTGTTCAAACAAGAATCCCTCAAAGTTAAACTGCCGAATCGAGCGATCGATTGGGTCATTCTTGTAGACAAAGCAGAGATTGAACCTGCAAGCCAAGACTGGTGGCGCAAACGTCAGCTCGATGGCGCACTGAATCGCGTTCCAAAAGACTTTTATCCGCATGTTTGGAAGCTATTGCATCACTGTAAAGGCTTGGTAATTGGAGATAAGTTAGAGCGGCGAAATCGCTTAGAAAGTGAGTTTCTCACAACAGAGATGACCGCAGGCGAGAAGAATTTTGCACTGAAGATTGAGCATTTATTGAACAAGATTCAAGCGCCAGAATATCGGCAAGTCAATGTCGAAGCACTGATGGAATTGAATGCGATCGCAGAACGGAACCCTGAATTCAAAGTGGAAGAATACATCGTGATGGATGTGTTAATCGGTCACGCAGTGCGATTAGCTTGGTTAGATCAACATCCCGAACATCACGATCGCTATGATGAATTTAAGAGTTCGGCTTGGCGATCGTTCTATGAGACTTCGCCATATGATTGTGCGAGCTATGTGGCGAAAGCGATGCAATTCTTGACGCAATTGGGGGATGAATCACAGTAATTGACTCAACTGTGAATTTATAGCCGTACCGATTTTAGTAAGGACACATCTCGAAAGCCCCCCAGCCCCCAAGTTTGGGGGAACAAGAGTCTTGAGCAAGCAGCATTGGGGGTTCTAC
>JADEXW010000035.1 GCA_015206935.1 Pseudanabaenaceae cyanobacterium LEGE 13415
CTGCAATGATGATCAACGGACGACCCGCGCGAGCCACTTGTTCGAGAACCGGAACGAGGTCTTGAACCAAGTTGATCTTCTTGTCGGTGATGAGAATGAAAGGCTCTTCAAGAACAGCTTCCATGCGCTCAGTGTCAGTTGCGAAGTAAGGAGAGATATAGCCCTTATCAAAGCGCATCCCTTCGGTGACTTCTAATTCAGTCGTCATCGATTTGCCTTCTTCCAGCGAAATCACGCCTTCTTTACCGACTTTATCCATTGCCGAAGCGATCATTTGACCGACTTCTTCATCGTTTCCAGCCGAGATCGTTCCGACTTGTGCGATCGCTTTCGAGTCTTCAACTTGACGCGCTTGAGCCGCAATCTTATCCACTAAGAATGCAGTTGCTTTGTCCATACCGCGCTTCAGAAGGATTGCGTTTGCACCAGCAGCAACGTTCCGCATTCCTTCTTTGACGATCGCATGAGCCAAAACGGTTGCAGTCGTGGTTCCGTCTCCAGCCGCATCATTGGTTTTAGAAGCAGCTTGACGAATCAAGGAAACGCCTGTGTTTTCGACGTGATCTTCGAGTTCGATTTCTTTCGCGATCGTCACTCCATCGTTGACAATCTGAGGAGCGCCGAACTTCTTCTCTAGCACCACGTTGCGTCCTTTGGGGCCCAAAGTAACGGCAACTGCTTCTGCCAGAATGTCCATGCCTTTTTCGAGGGCGCGGCGAGCATTTTCGTTGTAAATGATGCGTTTAGCCATAGTGTGTTGAAAGCGTTGTGAGGTTTACAGAGAGTAGAGAGAACTATGAAACGACTGCGAGAATGTCTTTTTCAGACAGCAAAACGTAATCGTCGCCACCGAGTTTGATATCAGTTCCTGCGTACTTCGAGTACAGAACCTTGTTCCCGATTTGAACTTCCATTGGTTGACGTTCGCCTTTGTCGTTGAGCTTGCCAGAACCAACCGAGACGATTTCACCGACTTGGGGCTTTTCCTTGGCGTTGTCGGGCAAAATGATGCCGCCTGCGGTTTTTTCTTCAGCTTCGCTCACTTTCACGAATACGCGATCGCCCAACGGTTTGACGGTGGACACGGTAAGAGAAATGGCTGCCATTTACAAATCCTCCAACAATCTAGATAAGCAAGAAACGATCAAATACTGACGGCTGAATGATTTCAACCGGGTCGCCTCTGCTGGTATTTTTTCAACGTTTACCAGTCTACAGGCTTTTGGAGTTTTGAGTTAGCACTCTCACTTCCTGAGTGCTAATTTAGCGAAGTGAGCGTCTGAATGCAACTTTAGGAAGAGTACGGCTTACCGAACGGGGGAGTTTTACAGTAGTTCTAGACTTAACTAATAGAAAGACTTTGCGTCATTCGCTTCCGATTATGCTTTCTACTCTTTGTTAGAGTTTGCAGTCTGTCTCGTTAAACGTTGTATTAGCCAATATTTAGTAGTACAATTTGCCTATTGAGCGATTGGAATTTTTTAGGTTTCTATGGAAAGCGGCTAGGATGGTTAGGATGTGAGTCTTGTTAAGGTTGCGGCAAGACAAGCATGTTTTGTACTGTAGCCTAGTCCGGAGGCGGCGTATGTCATCTGACTTCAAAGAACTCAATTTGGATCGAACCCGACTCAAAGACTGTATTGAGGAGTTTTGGAAAGACAATAATTTGCAAGGCGGTGAGTATTCTGAGGAATCAGACAAATCGCATAGGGTGAAATACAGTCAGGATAATTGTCAAGTTATGGTTGACTTTCTATTTCTTAAGAATGGAACAACAACCATCAAGACGAAAACTGGAAAACATCCTGATAAAGGTGAACAATTAGCTGCGTACCTTAAGAATAAGTTAGTTGGCGACTCCAGAAAGTCTATCTCAGTTAGCATAAAAGATATTCAGCAAGATGACTTTGATTTGCTTGTTGAATTTCTGCAAGAACTTACAAATGAAGATTCAGAAGTACCAGCAGTCTCGGTTGTAGTGAGTTCAGACGATGCAGTGAAGAAAACAATAAAAGCAACCACCCAGTACAAAGACTCATTGACGTTGACTCATTATCGCACCACCAATACTTTGCTGATTCAAGGCAAGCCTTTGCATGGATACTATCAGGTGAGCTATTTTCTTTCAGAATTTACGAGTTTGAATGGTTTTCTTGCAATTGTCTACAAGGGGGAAGAAGCTCCAACTACAGTCGATATAAATGAACGAGATATCGAAATTGAATTGCAAGCTTTATTGCCGAATGCCTACTCTAACTTAGGAGAGGGAATACTAAAAATGCTTCGGACAAGTTGTACTCTCAAAAATACATCAATTTCATTACCAGAATATAGCTGCTATGTTTTCCCAGCCTTACGAGCGCTTGAAGGTGTAATGCGAAGATTGCTTTTTGAAAGAGGTTACTCTTTGGAATATGAAAATGACAATTCTTTTGGAGGTCTTTTCTATAGAGATGCAGGCGGGAAGTACATTGCCAAAAGCGATTTTAGAGGAAAAATTGGAGACAGTAAAATCTGCGATGCTCTAGGATACTGCTACACCTACTTTGTTGTTCAGAGGCATACACTCTTTCATGCTAATGACTTTACTGATAGCAGCACGTTTGTCGCAACGAAAGATGAAGCTACTCAAACTATTGAAAAGATAATTAAGACGATAGACACGGCATACAAAATGGTCAAGTAATTGGGATGCCAACTAATATGAACACCAAGGAGTTATATCAAATTGAGAGAATTGCTGACGAAACTGCTGTAGTGTTCGGCACAACTTACATTAATCCAATTTCTTACTTACCAGCAATTGAAGAGGATTTGGGTAAGTTAGGATTTAGCGGACAAATTGTTTTCGACTTATTGCTTTCCAATGGATTTAGACCGAACCGATTTGTCGAAGCAGATGTAATAGAAGCCAAAATCAGTAGACCCTCCATGAGAGTTGTCGAAATTTCTAGCTTGGATGAAACGGTAATCGAAAAAACCTACGAATTCTATAAGTCTCATCCCAATCTCGTAGAAAGTAATAATATTTTAATGGAGGAGGAAAAATATTATCTAATCCACGATTGAGCAAGACTTACTAACTTCAGCTAACCGTAGCAGGCTCTTGGAGGTATTTATGGGCGAGATTGAAAGAGCAATTCAGATGTATAGAAATCTCCAAAACTTACTTCTGAGCAATGAGTTCACAGTTTCTGAGTACAAAGGAATCAGTTACGGCTTACAATTTTCTGTCCAAAAGTCAGGCTGGTCAGGCATTGTCAGAATTTATCAAAACAAGCAAGGCAAGGTAAAAACGGATCTGTCTCAACTGGATGAGAGTGATCATGCCGACTTAATTAAAAGCTTTTTGCACGATCAAAATGATCCGCCTTCTCAGACAGCAAAATCAGCTCTTCCTAGTAATGTGGAATTACCAGTTATTGGTAGCGACGAATCTGGCAAGGGTGACTACTTTGGGTCGCTAGTGACCGCTTGTGTATACGTAGATGAGAATACTGCAAACCAACTTGCTGCATTGGGCGTGAAAGATAGCAAAACTCTGAGCGATTCCAGAATTTCGGAAATCGCAAGGAGTATTCGACGGATCTGCGAGGATAAATTTGTAGTAGTAGAGATATCATCTGAACGGTACAATCAGTTGTACAAAAAACTCGAAAATCAAAATAGCTCACTGAACGACTTACTTGCTTGGGCGCATGCTAAAGCAATAGAGGAACTTTTACTAAAGGTTGAATGTCAAACAGCTATCGTTGATCAATTTGCTGACGAGAAGATTTTACATAGAAAGTTACAAGAGAAAGGTAAAAAATTAAACGTTATTCAGACTTATCGTGCTGAGAGTCACATTGCTGTTGCAGCAGCTTCGATTTTAGCTAGAGATCGGTTTATTAATAAGCTAAGTAGAATGGAAAAAGAATATCAAATGAAGCTGCCAAAAGGTGCTTCTAAGGAAGTAGTTGCCGCAGCAAGACAATTAGTTGCAAGAAGCGGCAGGGAAATATTAGAGAAGGTAGCAAAAACTCACTTTAAGACCACAAAAGAAGTGCTAGAAGATGGTGACCATTCCTGAGTATGGTTGATAAATTTTACTGATGGTAGAAGTTCGAGCTGAGAAGCCAGAAGATATCGAAGCTGCGCGCAAAGTTAGTGTTGCCGCATTTGGGAGGTCGAGTGAAGCAACTTCAGTCGATCGATTACGCAACATCCCTTCAACCCTTTCTCTCGTTGCAGTTGTATCTGATCAAATTGTTGGACATCTTTTCTTTAGTCCAGTCACGATCGACAATTCATCCTTATTCATTCTCGGACTTGCACCGATCGCAGTTCTTCCCGACTATCAGCGACAAGGCATCGGAAGTTTACTCATTCAGCAAGGCTTAAAAGAGTGCGATCGACTCGGCTGCAAAGCGGTTGTTGTGTTAGGTTCTCCGAAGTACTATTCGCGCTTTGGATTTATTACCGCTAAGACGAAAGGATTGAAATGTGAGTACACCGTACCCGATGAGGCATTCATGGTACTGGAGTTAGAAAGCGGCGCGTTAGAGGGTTGCACTGGGCTTGTGAAATATCGATCGGAGTTTAATGATTTAGAGTAATCCTTTGACTTGAGAGATTCGCTTATACTGAACCCATGCCTAGATTAGACAGGATTCACAACGCAGTTAAGAATGCGCTGATAAAGGACGGTTGGTCGATTACAGATGATCCTTATGTCATTCAGTATCGAAGAACAATTCTGTATGCTGACCTTGGTGCTGAACGTCCGATCGCTGCTGAACGAGATGGGCGCAAACTGGTTGTAGAAGTCAAAAGCTTTATTGGCGCATCGAAAATACAAGATTTGAAAGAAGCGCTCGGTCAGTATGATATCTATCTTTATCTTCTAGAGGAAACAGCACCCGGTCGAAAGTTATATATTGCAGTTAGCCAAGCTGCATATAATACATTTTTCAAACAAGACGTAATTCAACTCATTCTGAATAAACATCAGCTTCCGACGATTGTTGTAGATCTAGAAACAGAGGAGATTACACAATGGATAAATTAACTGATTATCCCAAATTGATTCAGCGAATTTTGAACGAATACGTAGCGCTTTGTAATCGCCATCCTAATCCAAACATTGAGACATTTTTGATTGTAGATGAGGCGAAAGCTCACTATATTTGGATGAACTTAGGCTGGCAGAATGGCGATCGCATTACGGGCATCACAGTCTATGTTCGGATTCGAGATGGGAAGTTTTGGATCGAAGAAGATTGGACAGAAGACGGAATCGCCACAGATTTAGTTCGTGCAGGGGTTCCTAAAGAAGATATTGTGCTGGCATTTCATGCACCTGACATGCGACAGTACACAGAGTTTGCGGCAGCATCGTAATAAAAAACTGACCAGACTGAGATCGAGCCTCAAATCTGGTCAGTTTCCAGTTTGAAAGTTAAGCGCAAACTTGATTTAATGCCGCTGCGACTTCTTCCATCGATTGATCACCATCGATCGTGACTAACTTCTCACGCGATTCGTAATAGCTAATCAAAGGAGCCGTTTGCTCTCGGTAGACTTCAAGACGGCGGCGAATCGTTTCTTCGTTGTCGTCTTTGCGTCCACGGCTCAACATTCGGGTCACGAGAACGTCATCCGGCACATCGAAATTGATCACACGATCGCAGCCCTGATTCAGTTCATCCAGCAGCACATCAAGGAATTCTGCCTGTGCGACATTGCGCGGGAATCCATCTAGAATCCAGCCCGATTGAGCATCGGACTTTCCTAACCGTTCGCGAATCAAATCGATCACCAGTTGATCCGGCACCAGTTCGCCGCGATCCATATATCCTTGAGCTTTCACACCAAGCGGCGTTTGAGCAGCCACAGACTCCCGAAGAATGTCTCCGGTGGAGATATGCGGAATATGATGGGAGTCAGCCAAAACCTTCGATTGAGTCCCTTTCCCGGCTCCGGGAGGTCCGACAAAAATCAGTCGCGCCACTATTGTTTCACCATTCCTTCGTATCGTTGAGAGATCACATAAGTTTGGATCTGTTTCGCCGTGTCGATCGCCACACCCACGAGGATCAAGAGTGAAGTTGCCCCGAAGCCTTGGAAGACTTTGACCGGAGTTGCATTCTCGATGATCGAGGGCACGATCGCAACGATAGCTAAGAAGATAGCACCTAAGAAGGTCAATCGATTCAAAACGCGCTCAACATACTCTGTGGTCGCCTTTCCAGGTCGAATCCCCGGAATGCTTGATCCCATTTTCTTCAAGTTCTTCGACATATCATCGGGCTGAATGATCAGCGACGCATAGAAGAAACTGAAGAACAGAATCAAGACGAAGTAGAGCAGATTGTGCCAAATCGAAGTTGGGCCCAGATATTGACTCACAAAAGTTGCAAGTGCGGCATTGTTAAACGATTGAGCAATAATTACTGGAATCGTTAACACAGTCGAAGCAAAAATAATCGGCATCACGCCCCCCTGATTGAGGCGGAGCGGCAAATAGCTGCTTCTTTCCAGCATCATGCGTCGTCCCACTTGCCGACGAGCGGAAATGATCGGAATTCGGCGCGTTCCTTCTTGAACGAATACGATTCCGACGACCATTGCCAAGAACACGAGCAAGAGAATGACAACACTGCTGACGACTGCCCGATCGCCTGTTTGTGCCAAATCAAAGGCTTGTCCCAACGTATTCGGCAGCGTTGCCACAATGTTGAGGAAAATCAACAGCGATGCACCGTTACCCACACCGCGTTCTGTGATCAGTTCTCCTGCCCACATGACGAACATTGATCCAGCAGTCAGGGCAAGAACCGTTTCCACCACAAATAGCGGACTCCAAGATTGTGCAAACGGACGCAATAAGCCGATCGTTAATAACGTACTTTGAACGATCGCCCAGCCTGCCGCCGTATAGCGCGTATATTGTGAAATCTTACGTCGTCCCGCTTCGCCTTCATTCTTCTGCAAATCTTCGAGCTTGGGAATTGCCGCTGTGAGCAGTTGAATAATAATCGAAGCGTTAATAAACGGTAGAATTCCCAGGGCGAATAGACCCAAGGTTCTCAAACCGCCGCCTGCGAATAAGTCTACGAAACTTAACGCACTATTGTTTTGAATCGCTTGGGAAAAAGCGGCTCGATCGATACCTGGAATGGGAATAAAAATCCCCAATCGAACAAAGATCAAGATCCCGATCGTTAAAAGTAATCGTCCCCGCAGTCCAGCCGCCTGTGCCATTTGGACAAAGGTTTCCTGAGCGGTGGGCGTTCTATCTCGACTTTCGACCATAGAAGGAATTCCTCGTGACAGCAATGCGGACCTGTGCGTCGGCTAACTCACAAATCCGATTGATTTTAAAGTGGGTTTTAAGCGTTCTTCCAGCACAATTTTGCGCCTAAGAACGACGAACATCCTATATTTTAGCGGGTCACGACGGAAGGCTGACAGAATTCAAGCAACCGTTGGAAATCGTAAGGACATTGTATATACAATTGTATTGAAGCGTGGAAAAGATCATGGATCAAACTCGTGATGTCACTATCAATATTCGTGCAACGCAACGCCAGCGTGATTTGATTGATTTTGCGGCTGAAGTTCAGGGCAAAAGTCGATCGGAGTTTATGTTGGAATCGGCGTATCAAAAAGCGCAGGATGTTTTACTCGATCGACGTTTCTTTGGTTTGGATCAACAGAAATTTGAGCAATTTGAAGCGTATCTAGATGCCCCACCCAAAGCAAACGAAAAGCTTCGTGACCTTCTAAAAACAAAAGCACCGTGGGAATAGAGCAGCTTCGTCCACCTGAAAGAATCAATTCATCGCATCAATTTGAGAACTTTGATTCAGGAAATAGCCAACTCGATGATTGGCTGAAACGTCGTGCTTTAAAGAATGAAGCGGAAGGAGCTTCTCGAACTTACGTACTCTGTGAAAGTGAAACTGTTGTTGCGTATTACTGCCTCGCAAATGGAGCGATCGCACAAATTGAAGCGACAGGTCGAATTCGTCGAAATATGCCTGATCCGATTCCAGTCATGGTGATTGGGCGATTAGCGGTCGATCGACAATGGCAAGGACAAGGAATCGGACGCGCTCTGCTTCGAGATGCAGTTTGTCGAACGCTTCAAGCTGCGGAAATCGCGGGAATTCGAGCGATTTTAGTTCATGCAATTTCAGAAGAGGCAAAACAGTTTTATGAGCGGTATGGATTTACTGCTTCTTCGATCGATTCAATGACTTTGATGATTCGGGTGCAAGATGCGATCGTGTCACTCGAATAATCGGCTAGTGCATCATTTGTCAGAAATTAGTGTCAAATAAGCAATAGTCGATGAGAGAAGCTTGTGAAGTCATTTCGGATTGCAACTTGGAATTTAGAGCGCCCGACTCAAAAGGGTTGGACTAAGAATCAGCGTCGTCTTGAGCAGATTCGCAAAATTGATGCAGATGTTTGGGTATTGACGGAAACGAATCAAGCGATCGACCTACATCCTGATTATGAATCCGTTGTTTCAGTTGCCTGGAAAAACCATCATCAACTTGGTGAAAATCTCACAACGCTTTGGTCACGCTGGAAAATTCTTCAACGCATTGCTACTTTTAATCCGATTTGGGCGGTTTGTGCTGAAGTAGAATCGCCGTTTGGAGCAATGATTATCTACGGAACTGTAATCACTTACGCAAATGATAAAGGAATTGGTGGAAGTTCAAAGCGATGGGAAGAACATCGTCGATCGATTCAACAACATCACGAAGATTGGCAACGGATTCAAAAACAGTTTCCGAAACACTTGATTTGTATTGCAGGTGATTTTAATCAAAGTCGAGATCGATCAGGCTGGTACGAAGACAAACAATCAGTAGAGATGTTAAGTGCTGCTTTGCAAGATCTGTCGCTAGTTTGCGTAACTGAAGAGAACTTTCAGAAAACAGGACTTTCTCGATCGACGGTTGATCACATTTGTTTATCGCAATCCCTTGTGTTATCCACGAGATTAGTCGGTGCATGGGAAGGCAAAACATCGCAGGGAAAAATGAGCGATCACAATGGCGTATTTGTTGACCTAACTTCGCCCTAACTCGCCTACCGCCTGCAAAACTTCATCATAGAGCCGTTAATGAATTCAAAATCCAGCCTGCTCAATCAAAGCATCCAGCAACGGTTTCACATTTTCAATTAGGTTGTTTTGTTTCGCAGCAACTAAAATTCCTAAAACGCCTGTGACTTGCATTCCGACTCTCATTGCAGCCGCTCTACCGAGTCGCTCATCCATCAATAAACGATCGGCATTTAACTCTACCGCTAACGCGATCGCTTCTGCTTCACCGGGATCGAGTTCGGCTCTTAATGTACTGACAAATGCTTGATCGATCGCGGATTGAGTTTTGATCCAGCTTAAGGTCGGCACAACGCTGGCACTAATATCAGTATTTCCAACATTCGTGATTTCGTTGAAAACAGTCGTAGAAATTACGATTTCACTGTAGAGTTGGCGAAGCAAATCGAGATGACCAATCGTAGACAGGTAAAAAATCGGCGATGTATTACTAACAACAATCATCGCCAATCATTTGCCTCTAGAGTTCTTAGGTCTTGTCGAAAATCCTCAACATCGTAATTAATGGGAATCTTCCGACTCCCTAAGATTCGCTGAAACTCTAACTGATTCATCCCTGCAAACTGGCTCGCTGTACCCAATGTAATCTTTTCTTGTTGAAAAAGCAGGATCGCGATTTCTAGTTTGAGTTCTGTTTCAGAGATATGCGCCGTTTGTAAGAATTCATCAGGAATGACTAAACTCATAGCTTTATGTCTAGGAATTCAATTAGTTTATTCGGTTTCCTTCCCAAGTTTCCCAAAGCAAATCATTGAAGTAAAGAATATACATTCTCCGGAATGCAACCTCTCAGTATGAAGAATTGAAGGTATCAGAGAGAACTAAGCCCCCGATGAAATTTAGCCAACCTGAAGAACAGAACGATTTTTTGGAAGCGGCAGCCCTACAAAAGCTAATTATTGCCGCAATGAAAGAAGCGATCGCAAGAACTCCTCAAGAATTACCAGCGTTATTAAAACAAATTTCACAGCGTTACTATTCTGCGAATTCTTATGTGCGATCTGAAGTAGCGCCATTGATGCAGGAGCTTAAGGATCTGGTTGGAGATTTCGAGTACTCAACACCCATTCAGCCACCTATCAAATCTACTTTAAGTCGCTCAACGCCTGGAATTCAGAGATTCGTATTTGCAGGATGTATCGTAGCTGTAATTCTGAGTGCTGTTGGATTTGAAACGGTTCGTCGTTCAACTGCGATCGCTCCTTCTTCCAATCCAGTTGAAAATGCTGCCTCTGCTTGCACTGAGGTCAATCCGAATCGTGTGACGGTTGAAGGATACTATCGCCGTGATGGAGGCTACGTCAAAGGCTACGAAAAAACGATGCCGAATGACACCAAAGCAGATAATATTAACTGCTCACGTAAGTAAATCAAGATGACTAACAGTAGACAGGTAAAAGCGCAGCGATGGTCTATTCGGTTGCTTTCCAGCGATCGACGATAGCCCCAAACGTTTTCGAGCTTATTATTTAAGAGACTCTCTTTGTAGAACGCGATCGCTGCTCACACCGTCCGATGATGCATAAGATAGTACAATTGAACAGCTTCTTGTGATGGCGAAAAATGCGGCGTGATCCTCTGTTCTACAAATTGTTTCAGCAGTCTCCAGCGCTCTTGTTTGATCTGATCAATCAACGACCTGATAACGCAGAAGACTATCGATTTGATTCGGTCGCTGTCAAAGAACCGAAATTCGAGATTGATGGCGTATTCTTATCGCCTGAATCGGCTGAACCGGGAGTGGTCTATTTCTGCGAAGTGCAATTTCAGAAAGATGAAGAACTTTACGAGCGTCTGATTAGCGAATCTGCACTGTATTTCTATCGCAATCGATCACGCTTTTCAGATTGGCAAGCGGTTGTCGTTTATCCGTTTCGCAGCACTGAACAAAGCGATACTCATCCATTTCGATCGATTCTGAACTGCGATCAATTCCATCGGATTTATCTCAATGAACTCGGAGATCCAGAAACACTGCCTTTGTCGATCGCGGCTGTGGTCTTAACAATCGTAGAACCAGAGGAAGCACCAGAGGTCGCTCGATCGTTAATATCACGTGCAGAACAAGAGCCAATCACACCTAGGGAAAGGCGCGACATAATAGACATCATCACTTCTATTCTGGTGTACAAATTTGCAACCTTAAGCCAAGCGGAGATTAGAACAATGTTAGGAATCAATTTATCTGAAGAACCTCGTGCCATTCGAGAAGCAAAGGAAGAAGGTAGAGAAGAACAAGCGATCGCGCTGATCACTCGGCAATTAACACGGCGATTTCGACGAGAACTGCCAGAAGAAATACGATCGCAGTTCATGACTCTCCCACTTTCAGCTTTAGAGAAGTTGGGCGAAGATTTGCTTGATTTTGAGAGCATCAGCGATTTAGAAAATTGGCTTGCTGAATCTGAGTAATGTAGATCGCTATAAGTCACTCTGATTCTTTCCAGCGATCGACACCCACACAATCGATCTCAAACTGATCCAATGCCCGCGCTACGACAAAATCGACTAAATCTTCGATCGATTGCGGCTGATGATACCAAGCTGGAATGGCTGGAACAATTCGCGCTCCCGCTTCTGCCAAGGTTGTCAAATTGCGTAAATGAATCAAACTAAATGGAGTCTCACGCGGCACAATCACCAATTTGCGCCCTTCTTTAAGCTGCACATCTGCCGCCCGTTCCAACAAATCAGAACTTAAACCTGCTGCAAGTTTCCCAACGGTACTCATACTGCAAGGGATCACTAGCATTCCTAAAGTTCGGAATGAGCCACTCGCAATATTTGCACCGACATCGCCCCAAGGATGACAAGTGAGTTTACCGCCCGATTCGACTCCCGCTTGAGAACGCCAGAATTGTTCTTGCTGAATCGGTTCCGGAGGCATTCGGATGTTGAGTTCGGATTGCCAAACCATGTAAGTGGCTTTCGATGCCACAAGTTCGATCGAGTACTCCGCTGATAAAAGATGCTTCAGTGTGCGGACGGCGTAAATCAAACCCGAAGCCCCAGAGACTCCGATAATCAAAGGACGTTTAACCACAGCGAAACCCTAAATAAAAAATGCGGGTGTAATTTCCCGCACTTTCTATTATTCCTCACCAAATTCATCATCGGGAGAATCGGGTTGGAAGTCCGATCGCTCTTCTTCAAAGTCTTCGTCGGTCGCTTCACTGCCACCACCCACCGCAATTAAATCAATCTGCTGGCGGTAGTAATCGACGCTCTTGACTTGGACTTCGATGCGATCGCCGAGTCGATATTGTTTGCGATTTTTCCGACCGACTAGGGTTTGTTGACGCGATCGAAACTCGTACCAGTCATCTTTTAGAGAGCTAACGTGAACGAGACCTTCGACTAAGAGTTCTTCCAGTTCCACAAATAGTCCGTAAGATTGAACCCCAGTGATCAAACCGTGAAAGACCTCGCCTGTACGTTCTTTCATCAATTCGGCTTTCTTCAAGCCTTCTAAGTCATTCTCCGAATCTTGAGCAATTTTCTCGCGTTCGGTTAAGTGAACCACGATCGATTTGAAATGACTTTCAAGTTCTTGATGTAAATCGGTCGGAAGTACGTTCCAATTGATTTGACCATGACAAGAACTATGGCGTAGGTCAACGCTATCTTTGACGCGCGAAGAACGTCGATCGCGTCCTTCTTCAAACACGGCATGAAGCGCTCGATGTACTAGCAAATCTGGATATCGACGAACCGGAGAAGTGAAATGGGTATAGCCTTCGTCTAATGCCAAACCAAAATGCGCTTTTGGTTCAGTGCTGTAGAATGCAGGCTTCATCGTTGAGAGCAAAAGATAAGTTAGAACTCGCTCTGCATTCGATTCTGCAAACGCATGAGTAAAGTTTTGATAGTCTTGGGGGCGAACTTCCTCTTCTTGTTCAAGCTTCAGTTCAATTCCCATGCTGACCGCAAGTTTAACCAATTCCTGAACTTCTTCGAGATCAGGAGTAGGATGCACTCGATATACGCCTGGAATTCCTAGCGCCTTCAAATGAGAAGCGACCGTTTGATTCGCAAGCAACATCAACTCAACAATCATTGAGTGAATCGGAAGTGTGGAAGAAACAACAACCGCTCCAAGAACGCCTTCATCGTCATAGTGGAACTTGCTGAAGGTAAACTTTCCGGCTTCTTCTGGCGATTCTGACCCGTCAGGACGAGCGTAAATCTTTTCAGGCAAGTTCAGTTCAAATGCACCCCGTTTGCGGCGCTGATCTTTGATCGCGTGACTTAATCGATCGAGTTGTGCCAACAGTTCAAAAATCGGCTCGAACTCTTTCAATTCCTCGGTGTGCTGATCGGCTAGAATCGCTTCTGCTTGGGCATAACTCAGGTTGTAATCCACTTGAATCACGGTTGGCTGAATCTCGAATTCGACCACTTGCCCCGATTCATCTAGCGTAATCAAAACCGAAATTGCTAGTCGATCTTTTCCAGGTTGCAGCGAACAAAGATTCTCGGTTAATTGTTCTGGCAGCATCGGAATGACCAACTCGCCCAAATACGCCGAAGTTCCACGTCTTTGAGCTTCTCGATCGAGCGATGATCCAGATTCGACATACCGCGCTACATCTGCAATGTGAATTCCTAAGCGCCAATTGCCTGCCTTGGTTCTCTCCAGCGTGATCGCATCATCCGCACTATCTTCGCTGCTTGCTTTAATCGTAAGCGTCGTTAATCCTCGCAAATCAACGCGCATTTTCATTTCCGTTTTCGTGACCTTATTCGGAAGTTCTTTTGCAGCAGCGAGAACGTTCTCTGAAAATTCACGCGGTAGATCATGCTTGCAGCAAACGATATCAATATCTGCCGCATCATCATCTGCGCCTAGAACTTTTGCAACTTTACCAAGTGGGGCATGTTGTCCGATCGGGTAACGCTTGATTTGAACATGCGCTAAATGATCGATCGCTTCATCGAGCGTTAATCCGTTTTCATTCACTTGCAATTCAAACAACAAGCGATCGTCTAACGGAATAGCTCTAAATTCTCCAGCTTCATTCTTTTTAATTCTGGCTAGAACCGATGGATTCGCGCGTTCTAAAATCAGACGAACTTCACCTTCGGGACTGCGACGACGACTGCCTTCTTTTGTCACCCGAACTAAAACACGATCGCCATTCCAAGCATGATTCAGTTGGCTTTCACGAATGTAAATATCTTCAGAGCCTTCCGTATCTTGAATCGCAAAACAAAAGCCCTTACTCGAACAACGTAACTTTCCTTCGACGACACCATCTTCGGTCATTCGGCGATATTTGCCGCGTTCTTTCACCAGGACACCGATTTTTTCCAACGCATCTAGCGCGATTTGGAGACGGCGCAGGCTCGGTTCGTCATTGCACTCCAGCTTTTTCTCTAAAGCTTTGGGAGCGACTAATTTATCGTCTGTGAAGTTAGCGAGTAACTCAGCGATCGAGAATTCCATGAAGCGATTTGTCCTCGTGTGATGAACGGAGTGGTCAGGAGTATCAGCATTGCAGTCGTGAACGATCGCGTCTCGTTTGAGGCAGTTCTCGTACTGGCTTCACGCGATCGACCCCTTAACAAGCTGATGAGTTTCCCAGTTTTAGCAGGTGGGAAAACTGCGAACCGGTGCAGGTGACACTATAGGAAGAGGGGTGAAGCTCCGAAGTTGATCAAAATCAAGGGTTTCGGAAGTTCGATTTCCGCATAAGAACACGCTGCGTTGAGGATATTAATTGTCGCTAAGGTGTTTCATCGCGCTCGATTCGGATGAAGTCACGCTTTTCTGCGCGGTAGCCATGCGCCACACAACAACGGTAATCCTCTTTTCTATTCTTACTCAGGTTGAGCGTGTTGAAACATCAATTCTGGTGAGATTGACGAGTTTGATTGGTGCGATCGCAAGTTTTGGGGTGAAATCTTGTCGATCGGATTGGATTCAATTCCTATAAATATTAGAAAAGCTGTCGCAAAAATAATATTCACTCAAGCAAAACTTATATCTAGAGTAAGAAATATCGATTTTGCTTCAACAGAAGTAGCTTTTGCATGAACGGAAATAGATTTCGCTCTAACGAAAACAGATTTCGTTTCAACAATTATCGTTTTTGATAAGACAAATGCTGTATTTGTTTTAACGACGATCGATCTTGCTCTAACAAATACCGCTTTTGGTGAGACAAAAGCAGCTTTTGCCCTCACAATTACAGCATTCTTTGTGATTCCTCGATCGTAATCTTGAGCTATAGTGCGAGGACAGATTGAGAAATTGGAACGCAATGAAAAGATTAAAGCAATTCATGGGCTGGATACTGGTCAGCCTTGTTTTATTTAGCTGTTCTGCGCCAGTGCAGGCAGACTCGAACATTGATCCGAAATTTGAAGCTCAAGTTTTAGAAGTCATTAAGAAGAATCCTCAAGCGATTGTGGACTCGGTGCAGGCTTATCAACGCGCTCAACAAGATGAACAGCGCAAAGCCCAGCAATCGTTTATTCAAGAATTGCAACAGAATCCAAAGGCGGTGATTGGACAATCCCCGACAAAAGGCAAAGGGAAAACCGTTTTAGTTGAGTTCTCTGATTTTCAATGTCCGTATTGCCAAGCAGCAGCAGGAACCGTTCGGCAATTTGTGACAAAGAACAGCGATCGAGTCACCCTAGTTTATAAGCATTTACCGCTAACGACGATTCATGCTCAAGCCCTTCCGGCAGCGAAAGCAGCTTGGGCAGCCGGACAGCAAGGAAAATTCTGGGAATTTCATGATGCCCTGTTCGCGCAGCAGAAAGAGTTAGGGGAACCGCTGTATGCGAGTTTAGCGAAAAGCTTGAAACTGGATGTCGCACAGTTCGATCGCGATCGCAATTCCAAAGCCGCAGAAGCCGCACTCAATCAAGACATTCAACTGGCAGACAAACTTGGGATCAATGGAACGCCGTTTTTTGTGATGAATGGTCGTGTATTCTCTGGAGATGTGGAACTCGCTGCATTAGAGCAGGTTCTCAATCAAGCGCAATAGATGGAAGTGAGAAGTGAACATGAAACGATGGATGTCTTGGCTCTGTGCTGTTCCTGTAGTAATTTCGGTTTCGACCAGTGCAAACACTTCGTGGAGCGTAGCTAACGCACAAACGCCAAATCGAGCCTATGCTCCCATTCCGTTAACACCCGGACGAGAAATTAACGATCGCTTATCCGATGCGGATATTCCCACCGGACAGGGCAACTTTGCGCGAGATTATACTGTGCAATTGCAGGCAGGCGATCAAATCGCGATCGATTTGTCTTCAGATAGTTTCGATACGATCGTTACGTTGATGACGACGAATGGATCAACGGTGGCAGAAAACGATGATGGACCGGATGGCACTACAAATTCGTTATTGTTTACTCGAATCACTCGAACTGGAAACTATATTGTTCGGGTGAAAGCTTTTGGAGAAACCGCAGGAGGACCCTTCAAACTTAGATTGACACGATTGAGACCTGTGCAATAGAGAGTCAGCGGTAGCTTTTCACTTCGTTTTAATCGGTTTCAGCCCCCTAAATCCCCCAAATTTGGGGGACTTTGAAGGTCAAAAGCGCCTTGGAATTCTATAAATTCTTCTTCCTCAAAGTCCCCCAGAATGGGGGATTTCTACCGTGTATACATAAGTCTTTTCGCTACGGTTAAATCGGCTAATGCCCCCTAAATCCCCCAATTCTGGGGGACTAAGAGGTAAGACTCCAGCTTCAAAGTCCCCCAATTTTGGGGGATTTAGGGG
>JADEXW010001015.1 GCA_015206935.1 Pseudanabaenaceae cyanobacterium LEGE 13415
ATCATGAACCTAGTGAAGTTAGATGACTTTTTCCCAAATTATCGGACAGAAGTTTCTCCAGGATACGATATTACTCAATTTGAGGTGATTGCTAAGGGAGATAAACAAGTTGGCTCAATTGAAACGCTCTTGATTGATCAAGAGAACAATCGTTTCCGATATTTTGTCGTTAATTTAGGCTTTTGGATCTTTGGCAGGAAAGTCCTACTTCCCATTGGTCTTGGATTAATTGTAGATAGCGATCGTAGAATTTATGTCGAGCAACTGACTCAGGAACAATTCAAGACACTCCCTGAATATCATGAGGATTTGCTCACAGATTCTGGCTACGAAACACAGCTAAAAGCCTTCGATCGTCAATTGATCGCGTCAATTCAGGCAAGCAATGATGCTCCAGCGTTCAGCTATGAGCAGGAACCAGATTTCTATGAACTCAAAGATCCGCATCTTCAGACCTATCAAGAACAGTTAGTGAAGAAGCTTCAAACACAACCTTGACGGATCTGCAACCCTGATTTTCTAAACTGGTAGCCACGGTCAAAAAGCTAGGATTTGCGAAGTATGATTGCATTCCTAGCTCTGAAACTTTGTGGAACAAAAAACTTACAATACAAAAGAATCATGCGACACTCATGACTAGAATTAAAACGGACTGATTCGAGTGCCCAGAAAGCGATCGAGCAAAGCATTTCTCCAAGCAAAGCGAACTGCAAATGCCCAAGCTAAGGCGACCAGCCCGATGCCCAAGTTGTGAATCAGTTTCAATGGATAGAGTTCAAAAAATTGACGCAGTGTGGGAACGACAAGAATTAGTACATATACAGCTATCACCAAACCCGCAAGGATGAGATAGCGTTTATCCCGGTTCAAAGGTTCGCCACCCACCCAAGCAGGAGACGGAGGTTTCAGAAATGGCAGTAGTAGCAGTCCTGCATAGACTTGTAGCGTCACCATTGCCGTTTCAGCAAAGCGCTGTGCCCTGAGAAATTCGGTAACAGTGATGCGGTTGTCTAGTTCCTCAAGCTTAATCCGACCGTTTAGCCAGTCCAGCACCGGAGTAATATTATCAGCGAGGAAGTAGAGATACACCAGAATGCTCACCAGCGAAAGAGTCAGCGTTGCTGGAAGCACAAAGTGTAGAAACGGATCGCCTTTGCCATCATAG
>JADEXW010001016.1 GCA_015206935.1 Pseudanabaenaceae cyanobacterium LEGE 13415
AACCAGGGAAGTGCATTGGCAATCACATTAGGTCCGACGAGTGCCTGAGATTGGGCATCTCGAAAAGCTTGACGAAAATTACTGGTGTTACTCATCTTGTTTCAATGGTGATAAACAATGAACAATAAACTAATTGTTCCCACTTTACTTCAAATTTAGATGGAAACGGAGATGCAGCTAGTTAGCAATCCGGTTTGAGTTGTGAAATTCGGAAACGCTCCCTAACCCCCAAGTTTGGGGGAACAAGAATCTTAGCCCCCAGAATTGGGGGTTTGGGGGCACGATCAACCTTGTCTTTCACAACTGATTTAAGATTGCTATCGTTAGCAAATACTTGTCCTAGTGCAACTCGATCGTGGTTCTCAAACTTGCGAAGTGCGCCGAGAAAACCCCCAAGCAAAGAACACAGCAATCAAGCTAATCATCATCCATTCTGGAGGAACGGCATCAGGAGCAACGACTCGCATCAGCAATCGCACTCCCACTAAGGCAACCGCAAGATATCCTGCACTTTCTAGATGCTCGTATTCTTCTAGCCATTGAATGAATAGCCCTGCTAAAAATCGCAGCGCAATGATGCCGATCGTGCCCCCCAGAACAATCAACCAAAGTTCCTGAGAAATCGCGATCGCTGTGGTCACACTATCGAGCGAGAATGCCAGATCAGTGATTGCAATTAACGGAATCACTTGCCAAAGCGATCGTGCTTTTGGTGTGCGATCGCTCTGTTCGGTTTGGTTTGTTGTGAAGTATTGCCAGGACAACCACAATAGATAGATTGCTCCAGCAAGTTCAAACTGCCAAAACTGAATAATCCAAGTCGCACTCACAATCAGCAGCATTCGCAGTAAATAAGCGATCCCTAGTCCGATATCTAAAGCACGTCGCTCTAACTTAGGACTCTGCAACGATTGGGACAATGCTGCAAGTGCGATCGCATTATCAGCCGATAAAACAGCTTCCATCGCCACCAGCACAATCAGCAGAAAGAGGGTTTCAACCCCCAGATTGAACGGAGAATTAAAAATCTGATCCAGCATTGTTCCCACTCCAAGTTATGAATTCAGCGAATGATATGCAGGCGCTTTAGTAAGCTGCGTTGTATGGGCTGCTCGCCGCCATGCAACGACCCCACCTTTAAGAACATGAACACACATATAACCC
>JADEXW010001017.1 GCA_015206935.1 Pseudanabaenaceae cyanobacterium LEGE 13415
ACATCCTTGCTGTTTCAATTCTAGAATTCGCGTTTCTAGTTTCGGCTCAACTGACCAATAAGCAGAAATGGCATTGATCATGCTTGCAATCTCTTCAATTGGAGCATTTCCACCCGCACGACGACTACCGTGAGACATCAGAATTCGAGCATCTGCGGGAATTTGAGCAATTCTTGAAGCGAGAACTTCGACCATTCCTGCATGACTTCCAAGATGAGGCAATAGTTCGAGTTTTGGATTGATTCGAGATTGTGCAATCGCAAGTTGCTCTGGAATGTCTTCTTTTACATGAACTCCAGGCAACAGGAACAGCGGCACAATTTTGATCTCTGAAAGGCTCTTGTGCTGGCGGCTGAACTCTTCGATCTGTTCATGTAGCTCCGTGGGCGCACATTCTAAAACAGCGGCTCCAACCGGAATAGATAAACGCTGCTCGATCCGATCGCGCAATTGATCGATCGCGATTTGGGGGCGAATGTCTCGACTGCCATGCGTAACGAGGAGATAAGCAGACTGCAAGATTCAAGCCTCTCGATAAATTGTGAAGATAAGTAACATTCTAGCGGTTTAGGGCAATTCTGGAAGCGGTTTTACAAAGGTGAAGTGATCGAGACTTCACATGCTAAACTGACCCCAATTCCTACGTCACGGGCATCTATGCGAGTTCAATTGAAACGAATTGGAAACACGATCGCAGTTGGATTACTCCTCGGATTCGGTCAGGTGAGTCTTGCTCAAATAACGCCGCCGCCGCCGCCGATTTTTCCAAGTGCGCCACTCCCTTCGATTCCGGTTGCGCCTGCTCCCATTCCAAATATTCCAACGACTTCCCCAGATGAGCGTGTTTACACTGCGCCGCGTCCGACTCCTGTTAGAAATCCGGTCGGTGGATATCGCGTCATTGTGGATAGTGATAGTCCGTTTGTGTTGCAACAAGTTCGATCGGTACAACCCGATGCGTTTATTCAAAGTCTCGGTGGACGCAGAGTGATTCAGGCTGGCTTATTCGCAGATGAATCTAAAGCCCGACAGCAAGTTTCACGATTGGCTTCACAGGGAATTGATGCACAAATTACAGGTCGATCGCCTGGGTCGGGAAGTGCTGAACGCGGATTTTATGCGATCGTTCCAGGAGGTCAGCGTGATGTACAGGAATATCGA
>JADEXW010001018.1 GCA_015206935.1 Pseudanabaenaceae cyanobacterium LEGE 13415
GCGTAATGCCAGAAAGTCTTCCGCTGTTTCCGGAAGGACTTCCTGCGGCTGTCCGGCAATCAATACTCGTGTCGCCCGCGACAAAGTGGAATGGCGCGCAGGTGCCCTTCAGCACACAGTCGAAAAGTGAACTCGTAGCGGATTACATAAGGCGCTTTCAGCAGGTGACGCGAGGGGGCCTCTATGTGGACGGTTTCGCAGCACCACAACGGCGAAACGCCCCTGAGGCTTGGTCAGCAAGGCGGGTGCTTGAGGTAGAGCCAAAGAGGATACGCGGTTTTTGGCTCTTCGATATCGATCCAGGCGGTATCGAGATGCTCCGAGAGTTGAAATCCCTTCATCACCGCAGTCCCATCTCACGCAAGGTTCGTGTGTTCGAAGGAGACTTCAATAAAGAGGTATTCCACTTTCTCCAGGCCAAGGAACTGCGGCGGGATACGGCGGTTTTTGCCCTTCTGGATCAGCGGGCAACCGAATGCCATTGGCGGACGGTTGAACTTTTGGCCCGGCGACGGGGGCGCAGGACTAAAATCGAGATCATGTATTTCTGTCCGACTGCATGGGTCCATCGGATGATCAAGACTCGCACCAAGGCTTCAAGCATCGAGGCGTTGGACTTATGGTGGGGCAACAGCAGTTGGGAGGCGTTAGCTAACCTTACCCAGATCGAGACAGTCAGGGTTTTGGTGAACCGCTTTAAAAGCGAACTCGGATACAAGCATGTTGTGCCATATCCCATTCCACTGCGTCTTAATAGGCGGCGCATATCCTATCATCTGATCCACGCATCTGATCACGATGAAGCCCCTCGCCTGATGGCTGCAGCATTCAATGATCGCGTGAACGCCCAACAGCACGCCGGTCAAATTTCGTTGGCTTTGTAGTCCGGGCACCGGAAAGAAAATGCTGTGGACAGATGGAGCCTACTGGAGTTGCCGCCGCATCGAGACGAGGAACTGGACGGCTACAGCGAGCAGTATCAGGCGATCGATAACCTTGCAGACATCGATGAGCAGCAGAATACGGTTCGATAGACTTTAGGTGTGCTTCTTCTCAGATGGGCATACTGCGTGTTCAGGATCGAACCACAAAACGTCCAGGGTGCCTTCCCGATGGACGCAGAACACCCTCTGTTTTCCAGTCACCCGTATAGAATATACT
>JADEXW010001019.1 GCA_015206935.1 Pseudanabaenaceae cyanobacterium LEGE 13415
TGTTGTGCCTGCTTTAATTGGAGGATGTCGATTAGCTGCATCGGGAGTCGATCGAGCTTGGGAAATTTGTGGTTTATCTTGGCACTCGAACATTGTTCCGATCGTCGCAATTCCGAATTTTGAACTCTCAACCGCTGAAGCTCGGAGTGTTCTACCTGCAACTTATAGTCGTGCAGATGCAATTTTCAATGCTTCTCATCTCGGACTATTAATTCGAGGTTTAGAAAGCGGAAATGCAGACTGGTTAAAAGCAGCATTGCAAGACCGAATTCATCAACCATATCGGGAGAAGTTGATCAAAGGATATGAAGCCGTGAGAACAGCCGCGATCGACGCTGGTGCTTATGGCATGGTGATTAGTGGAGCCGGATCGACCGTGTTGGCATTGGCACATCAGGAGAAAGCGGAAGCCGTGAATGCAGCAATGGAAAAGGCTTGGACGGAATTAGGGGTTGGAGTGCAGGTGAAAAATTTAGCGATCGACACTCAAGGAACAAGCTTAATTTACTGATGCTTGAAACTGTGTCATAAGCCATGCAGTCATTGTTGCTTGGTCTTCCTGATTACCGAGTTGTAATGCTTGTTCTAAGCTATCTAACTTCAATCCAGGAAGTACGATCGATTCTCGAATTCGACGAATTGTGCCATCTGTGGCGAGAGAAAACGCTAGAATTTGCGTTTTTTGAACATTGACACTCCAATACTCCGATATACCCGGATCTTCATATTGCAAACGTTTCTCACCCAAATCATCAGACAATGAGGTGTCCGAAATTTCAATCACTAAGTCTGGCAAAGGATATTCGTCTAGGTTTACAACTCGTGTTCCACACGGAATTGCCTTGGCTCGATCGCCAATATGGTAGGACAAATCGGGTTGAAATTCAGTCACTCCAGCCCTTCGGTACGAGCAGCAATCCCGACCCTTGATCCGGATACCTTTAAGTGCCGCATATATTCCAATGCTCATTGAAATTAATAAATGATCTTCGGAATGGTCAGCGCCAGTAGACATCGGTTCAAATCTCATTCTTTTTTCATAGTAATATCCTTTGAGCTTGCTTGATGCAGGATCATCTGCAATTTTGACAAACTCCTCCCAAGCCGCAGGCATCCAAGTATCAAGCGAGATTTCAGTTTTCAATAAAGTCATCACACT
>JADEXW010000304.1 GCA_015206935.1 Pseudanabaenaceae cyanobacterium LEGE 13415
CTACTAGAGAAGCCAGAAGATGGACAAATCAAGCTATTCCTGGTTGTTCAAGCGCTGAAAGTTCGCAATCAGTTTAAATCAGTCTTTCTCAGCGGTGAATACCTTCCGCTTGAAGCAACAGGCAAGTTTAAGGATCACATTATTGCCTTCGCTCGAAAAGATGGAGATCAAATGGTTGTGACGATTGCACCTCGATTTTTCACACGAATCGTTCAACCCGATCAATTGCCACTTGGTGAAATTTGGGGAGATACCGCGATCGAGCTTCCCGCTTCTGGCTGGAAAGATGCGATCGCTGAAACTGAACACACTGGCAATACGATCGCGCTGAAAGATGTGCTGAAAAATTTCCCAGTGGCACTGCTAACGCACTAATTGGGAGCCGCACATCGTAGGATATTAGCTTACGAATGTGCGGTTTTCTTTATGTCTTTGCTTCCTTGGGTTTGGCGATCGCTGCCTTTGCAACATCGAACAGGGTCTGATGTGTTCGCTGCATTGTTTTTGCAGGATGACATTGCAACGCTGTTAGAAAGTCCTTACCCCGCATCGCCGGACTATCCACAGTTGGGACGCTTCTCAATCTGTGCAGGTGAGCCGAGAGCAAATCGAATCTGGACACCTGCGATCGGCGAAATTTTGCCATTCCTCAATCAATTCGTTGAACAATCATCCACTTCTGAAGCGCCTGAACAGTTGCCGTTTACAGGTGGATGGCTTGGATGGTTGGGTTATGATGTGGCATGGGAAATTGAGCGGCTTCCGTATCTCAAAGAAGAGAGTTTACCGTTTCCGATCGCATTTTGGTATGAGCCAGAATGCTTCGCTGTATTAGATCACCAACAACAAACGTTATGGCTTGCAGCAAGCAACGAACATCAGCTAGATCAGCTTGAAAAACAGCTATCGAACACAGTTCAAACATCATTCAAAAGTTCTGCATTTCAGACTCAGTTTTGCATGGCGCAGGCGGACTATGAAGCGATCGTTCTTAAAGCAAAACAGCACATTCGAGCAGGCGATATCTTTCAAGCAAATCTATCTCTGAGATTTGAAGCGAGAACTGAATCGGATAGTTGGGCAATTTACCGATCGCTACAATCGATCAATCCGTCTCCCTTTGCTAGCTATTGGAAAACGCCTTGGGGGGATGTGATTAGCTGTTCTCCAGAACGACTCGTGAAGCTCGAAAACGGGATTGCTCAAACGCGCCCGATCGCTGGAACTCGCCCGCGTGGAACCACACCGGAACACGATCGACAACTTGCACAAGAGTTGCTAGATAACCGCAAAGAACAAGCAGAACACATCATGCTAGTGGATTTGGAGCGCAATGATCTGGGGCGAGTCTGTGAATGGGGAACTGTAGAAGTCGATGAACTACTGGTGGTCGAACATTACAGTCATGTGATGCACTTAGTGAGTAATGTTGTTGGGAAAGTGCGATCCGAGTTCAATTCGATTGATGTAATTCGCGCTTTGTTTCCGGGTGGAACAATCACTGGATGCCCAAAAGTACGTTGTATGGAGATTATTGAAACATTAGAACCTGTGCGACGGAGTTTGTTTTATGGCTCTTGTGGATATGTCGATCGACGTGGAAATCTCGATTTAAACATTCTGATCCGAACATTGCTATATGCGAAAACAGAAGAAAGCGCGATCGTCTGGGGACAAGTCGGAGCGGGAATAGTAGCCGATAGCGATCCAGAACGCGAATGGTTTGAATCGCTGCAAAAAGCACGAGCGCAACTTGCGGCATTAGGTCAGAACAGTTAGATCAAGGAACATAGATAGAGGAACAAGTTCATCGCTCGTTCCTCCTCACACCACGTTTACTATTTCCAGCCAGCGCGATCCATTAACTTCAACGCATCTGCATTGTTCTTACCAAACACTGCTGCATTCAAGGGATCTTCCTTAAAGGTTTCACCATAGCTCAACAGTACCGCATCCGTCTTAGCAGACTTCACGGCTGGATATTCATTGTTACTCGCAGCAAAAATCTCTTGAGCTTCAGGACTTGCCAAATATTCCAGGAATTGAACTGCGGCATCTCGATTTGGAGCCGTTTTCACCACACCACCGCCACTGATGTTGACGTGCATTCCTTGGTCGTTCTGATTCGGGAAAAAGACACCAATTTTTGAAGCGATCGCTTTGTCTTCCGGTTTGTCCGATTTCGCCAATCGAACGACATAGTAGCTATTGACGATCGTTAAATCCCCTTGTCCTGCTGCGACTGCTTTAATTTGCGCAGTATCATTTCCTTCGGGTTGACGTGCAAAGTTCGACACCAATCCCCGCGCCCAAGTTTCAGTTTTCTCAGCACCATGTTTTGCTAACAATGCTCCGGTTAGCGATTGATTGTACACATGGCTAGACGATCGCACGACGATCCGCCCTTTCCACTTTGGATCGGCTAAATCTTCGTAGGTGGATAGTTCAGACGGCTTAACGCGATCTTTGTTGTACACAATTACCCGCGCCCGACGAGTAAAGCCAAACCAGTTTCCATCCGGTTCTCTGAGGTTTGCAGGAATCGCAGAAGTTAGCACCGAAGATTGTACAGGCTGAAGTAAGTTTTCTTGTTGGGCACGCCATAACCGACCTGCATCGACAGTGAGAAGCACATCTGCGGGACTGTTTGCACCTTCGCTTTTGATGCGTTCGATCAGTTTGTCTGCTTCTGCTTCAACTAGATTGACTCGGATGCCTGTCTTTTTGGTGAAGCCTTCATAGATGGCGGTGTCATTGTCATAGTGACGGGCTGAATAGAGATTGAGAACACGACTTTGTGCAGTCACGGGTGCAGTGTTCGATCGAGAAAAAATCTGGTGTGCTGCGACTGCTGCGATCGCAGCACCGGAAAAGAGAAACAGTCGTCTTTTCATGGTCATCTTATGAATTTTCCATTGCGATTTGAGTTGCCAACACTTGCTTTAAATTTCAGCTTAATTGACAGAAGTTACTAATAAGGAAATTAGAGGAGTTCGGAACCTGTGTCAAGCAAGTTGAGGATATTTCTCAATAAAAACGCCTGAAGATGTAGTAGATTAGGCGTTTCGGACGCTTCAAGTTTTGGAGCGAAGATCTTGATCGCTGCAAGCAGTCAGCCCACTTGAAACTATTTTTCAAGTTTTTGAGAAGTTGATTTGTGAGATTTTGTCAAGAAGTAAGCCAGAAATCTTAGATTTGCCAATAGCGATAAGCCGCACAAGCCATTGTCACAACACCCGTGACGATCGCTGTTTCATCAACTTCAAATTGCGGATGGTGGAGCGGATAGTTTTTACGATCGGCAAATCCCACACCTAAGCGGAACATACTACCGGGTGCATGTTGCAAATAGCACGAGAAATCTTCTGCACCTAGAGAAGGTTCTGGAATAATCTGCACACTGTCATTGCCCCAGACTTCTCGTGCAGAAGTTTCTAGCAAGTTCGTGAGCTTAGAATCATTCTGTACAGACGGTGTACCGCGTCGATAGCTCATGTGATATTTTGCGCCGTACATCTGGCAAACGTTCGACACAATGTTCTCAATCCAAGTGGGTAACATTTCACTCGTTTCAGGATGGAGCGATCGTACCGTTCCCGACATGGTGACTTGATCCGCAATTACATTCGGGGCGCGTCCGCCGCTGATTTTACCGATCGTTAAAACGACTGGACGTAAAGGATTCTGAGTTCTGCTAATGGCTTGTTGGAGGGCGGTAATCACTTGGGACGCGATCCAAATTGCATCGATCGCTTCGTGTGGACGCGCTCCATGTCCTGATTCGCCCGTAATCGTCACTTCTAAATCATCCGCTGCTGCCGTTAATGCACCATAGCGAATACCAATTTTTCCAGCTTGAATACTTGGAAACACATGCACTGAAAGGATGGAATTCACATCGGTCATTGCGCCATCTTCGACCATCCATTGTGCGCCTTGAGCAATTTCCTCAGCCGGTTGGAATAAGAAGCGAACTCGACCCGGCAACGGTACTCCAATCTGAGAAAGCACCATTGCCGTACCCAGTCCGACGGTCGTATGCACATCGTGTCCGCAAGCGTGCATGATTCCAGGTTTGCGCGAGGAAAATTCCAGAGCGGTTCGCTCTTGAATCGGAAGCGCATCCATATCTGTACGAATCGCCAACAGTCGCGGATCAGCGCCGCCTTCGAGTTCGCCCACAACCCCGACTTTTCCGATCGCTTCTTTCACATGCAGTCCACAAGAAGAGAGAACACCTGCAACATAGGCAGCAGTTTGATGTTCTTGTCCGCTCAGTTCAGGATGGCTGTGGAGATGACGACGGATTTCAATCAAGCGAGGAGCAAGCGAAAGGGCGAGATCTTTGATGCGGTCTTTCATGGTTGAACGGTTCGATCGTACTTTTCCAATGATAGGTCTTCTGAAACAATCAGTAGCCGCTATTCCATCGCATTGTGGATAGATGCCCACATTCGGATGATTTGGTTTCATCGTCGATCGCTTTCACCACACGACGGTACAGATCTTCGGCTTGCTGGGGTGAATTTCCAATGCTAGTGAGTCCCAGCTTTCCGAATTCAGAAAGGCATCCCATCAGATGAAACACGGTTCCTGTTTCTGTACTCGTATCGAAGTGCAAACCATAGTGCGCGATGATATCCATCAAATCATTTGGCAATAACCCACAGTATTGCGGTTTCTGCAAATTATCGGTTGCCATGTAGTATTTGGGTCGTCCGTGTTGGCTGTAAAATAAACCGCTGGATAAGTCGTAGCGACCATTCGTGAGGAATTTTAGAGTCATGAATGGGTGTGTTGTTCCACCTTTTCTGAGATTGATCTCGATCGCATGAAATTCCCATTGTTCGTCGTGTTTCACCGCAATAAAATCAACGCCAAATCGTTCGAGTGCGCCTTTTTCTGCTAACTTCTGACCGATTCGCAAACTCAGATCTTGAATTCGCATTCGATAGGTTTCATCAGCAGGAAAACGACAGCCGAGATAGATTTGTCCACTGGGCCCACCGAGGATTTGATCGTGTGTGGAAAGGATTTCAACTTCTCCATCTGGAGTGACACGACCTTGAACACTGGGGGAAAGTTTGTGATCGCCTTCGATGAATGCTTCTGCGATCGCGCCGAGTTCTGGAATGCGATCGCCATAATTTTCCCAAGTTTCAGTTTTCGCCTCAAATTTCAGATGAGCAAATCGATCGTAGATTTTTGCAACTCGTTGTTCGTGCGAAATGATACCGGGCTTAAATTCGTCTAAGGGTCGCAAATCTAACAGCGCATTTCCTTCACCTGAAAAACCTTCATTCAATTTGACCACAACTCGCTGTAATTCTGGATTGCGTTCCCATAATTCAGCAGTGACAACGGCAAGATCTTTTGCATTCCAAACAAGTTCACTACCGTCTGGATGGGGCACTCCACTTTCTGCGAAAATTTGCCGACTGCCGCTCTTTGTTCCCCAATTCAACAGCGTCGGATCAAGTGCATATAACGGTAGATTTAATTGGATTGATAAATCTCGCTCAACAGTCGTGGAGTTGTAGCAGATCATATAAGCGCGATCGGGATTCACCGCTTGTCGAATGCGATCGAGCAATCGGGGACGATCCAGAATCTTTTGGCTCAATGGCTTGAGAGAAGAATCGTAAGTGGATAGCAAAAGTAAGCGATCGCGAGCATGGGAAAATGGAATTCCCGGTAATAGTTGAAGATAATAATCAATCACGCTCGGATGAATCGGCTGAGAAGTCACATAAACCAGTCGAGTTCTGGGATTTCTCAATCGAATCAGAGAAAACAATAGTCGTTCTTCATAGTGAAGGAAACCTTCGATCTTTAATAATTCGCGCTGATCGATACTGAGCGAAGGAATCACAATAATATCGGCATCACTGGTATCAAACTCGGTGACATTGCGCCAGCGATCGCGCAATTGAGTTTGAAGATGCTGAAACTGAACGGTAGGGTCAAGCACGTTCATAGGAGGAAGTTCCGCGATCGACGTATATTTGCAATCATATCCACTGAAAATACGGCAAAGTGGAATTAGCAATGAACGGTAAAAATGTATAAATCAGATCTACGGAAGCTCTATCTTCAGAAACGTCGATCGCTCTCTCTTGAGGAATGGAAGGCGAGGAGTAAACGAATCTGTGACCATCTCAAAGCTTCTAAACTCTTCAATTCAGCAAAAACCGTTCTCTCGTATTGCAGTTTCCGTCAAGAGCCAGATTTACAAGAACTGCTAACAATTCCAAAAGTTTGGGGATTGCCTCGATGTGTTGAAAAAGATCTAGTCTGGCATTATTGGGAATCTGGCACTCTTCGATCGGGAAAATATGGCATCCAAGAACCTGATCCGAATAGTTCTTTGATTGCGATTGAACAAGTGGATTTAATCTTAGTTCCTTGTGTCATGTGCGATCGACACGGGTATCGTTTGGGATACGGTGGCGGATTTTACGATCGCATGTTGAGCCAATCAGAATGGCAAGGAAAAACGACGATCGGGATTGTGTTTGACTTTGCAGTTGTGGATGAATTGTCGATCGATCCTTGGGATCAACC
>JADEXW010001020.1 GCA_015206935.1 Pseudanabaenaceae cyanobacterium LEGE 13415
CGTTTCTCGATCGCGATACGCCGCTAAATCTTCAGACTGAATTGAGTTAAGCCAAGATAACCCGTATTGATCTCGAACAAATTGCATTGCTCCAGAATCTCGATTTTGAAGCCAATCATTTAATAGTGAAGTTTTCCAGTCGGGTTCAGCTTGAGCGAATGTTAGTAAAGCTTGTCGTTGTTCCTCAGTTAATTGTGTGAGTGGATTGGTGCGCGTTTCTTGTTGCAATGTCGATCGTAGAATTTCTTTTTGTTCTGGATCAAGCGGATGTCCCAAACGTTCACATTGATCGAACGCTTTTTGCAGGAGTCGATCGAGTTCGGATTCGCTCATAGTTCGATCTGTAAGGCAAGTTGATACAGTTGACGACGGGGTAAAGCGGTTTGCTGTGAAAGTTGGCGGCTGGCTTGCGATCGAGAAACGCCTTGCTGCATTAATGCCAACAATTCGGCTTTGAGTACGTCTTCCGTAAGAGTGACTTCTGTCGGTTCTGCACCAGAAACAATCAGCGTAAATTCTCCTTTTGGCTCAGTTGTGGTGTAATGTGCGATCGCGTCTCTGACTGTTCCGCGCCAGAATTCCTCATGCAGTTTAGTGAGTTCCCTGGCTAAAACAATTTGTCGATCGTTGCCTAAAACAGTGGCAATGTCCTGGAGTGTTTTTAACAATCGATGTGGTGCTTCATAGAAAATCAGGGTTCGATCGTCGGTGATCAATGTTTCGAGATGTTCACGGCGTTCACTTTCTTTGGCAGGTAAAAAGCCCTCAAAGACAAAGCGATCGCTCTTTAATCCTGAAGCACTCAACGCAGTCATTGCGGCAGTTGCACCCGGAATTGGAACAACCAGAATTCCATTTTCGGCACAAGCTTTTACCAATTCGTAGCCTGGATCAGAAATTCCGGGCATTCCAGCATCAGTTACTAATGCAATCGATCTGCCTTGCTGTAAACGATCGATCAGTTCTGCTGTTCTGGAATGTCGATTGTGATCGTGATAGCTAATCTGTGGCGTTTTAATTTGGAAATGCTGCAAGAGTTTTCCAGTGTGGCGCGTGTCTTCGGCAGCAATCAAATCTACAGTTTGTAGCGTTCGGACTGCTCGAAACGTCATGTCTTCTAAATTGCCCAGGGGTGTGCCCACAATATATAGAGTGTC
>JADEXW010001021.1 GCA_015206935.1 Pseudanabaenaceae cyanobacterium LEGE 13415
TGCATCAATTGGGAATAAGTCTGAGCGCGATCGGTTTGGAAATGTGCAGGCATGACGCGCCCGATTGGATCGGGCAGTTCACTCAATCGATTGAGAATTTGAACTGCATTTTGAATCCGTTCCGGGGTCAACTTCAGCCATTCCAGCAGCAGATCTGAGATCGCCATTTCGCGACTGATTTCGAGATCGATCGTATTAGCTTCCAGAATGTCAGTCTGACGACGACACAACGCCTGCGCCATCGCCTGTACTACACGACTCCGATCCACCCCGCTCATTGCCGCCAACGTCAGCGAAGTCATCTGAGCCGATCGCAGGGCTGGAACTGGGTCAAACGCCCCTATTTCCGTTGTCATGAACTACCGCCGATAAGCTAACCACACCATGAGCGCGGGCAGCACGGCTAATACCAATGCCACGATCGCCCACAACATAATACTTGCTCCGGGTGGCGAATGAAGCGCAACAGGGAGCCAAATGCTCAACAGAACGAGCAGGATACCGAGCGCTAGAGGCAAGTAACTATCGCCTAGTCCCGGTTGTACCACGTTCCATTGATGCCCTGTCCAGCGCCACGATCGCTTATAGGGATAAGTGGTCGCGAGTTGTTCAATCACACAGCCGTTTTCTTCAACAACGAAAATTTGTTGACAGCGATTACAGCCAAACGCTTCGGTAAGCGCGATCGGGATCAATCGACCGCGACGACGGCACGGACAAGGATAATCCGTTCCGAGATCTATCTTGTGATGCTTCTGGGTATGCACAAGTCGGGTGGGAGTCTTATTAAATGGAGGTTGATATCGTTGCGGCGGGATAAATCCACTGCACCCTGGTCACGGTTAGAATTAAATTTCTAACACAACTATATAGGAATTCTATCACTCTCGTTTTGGAGTCTCAGCCCCCTTAAGAATCAGTTGTGATTTGTTTGTAACATTTAGATACATCGAGTTTTTGTTATGTCTAAAAAATCGAAGCCGAACGATCGCGATCGCGTTGTCTATTCGGAGTTCGGCAATGCTGAAGTTTTTGAAAGAGCCGTTCCCGATCTGCCTCCGAATCAGCAAAACATCAGAATTCAAGTGTCACGCAAAGGACGCGGCGGCAAAACGGTTTCGGTAATTTCTGGATTTCAAAGCAAGCCTGAGACAT
>JADEXW010001022.1 GCA_015206935.1 Pseudanabaenaceae cyanobacterium LEGE 13415
GGATAGAGTGAGTTAAATACAATTCCAGTCGAATCATGATAACGGCGATGCAGTTCGCGTACCGTGATCATGTTGCACAATTTACTATCTTTGTAAGCTTTTCCAGCTTTAAAGGGTTTGCCATCGATCATCGCGATCGGGGCTTTGAATCCTGCCTCAAATCCTTCCAAATTGCCCAAATCAGCGGGAGCCGGAATCGGAATCTTACCGCCCAATTCTTTCGAGTTCGCGGTAACCGTTCCAAGAATAATCAATCGGGGATCAGCATGTGCAGAATGCTTCAGATCTTCGAGCATTAAATTGCACAATAGAAAATGTCCGAAATGATTCGTAGCCACGCTGATTTCGTAACCTTCGGGGCTACGCTGCGGTTCTTTTAGCAACGGTAAATAAACAGCGGCATTACACACCAACGCATCCAGAGATTTGCCGCTTTCACGAAACTGTGCAACAAACTTGCGAACACTGTCAAGCGAACCCAAATCGATGTGCATCACCGTATAACTGTCTGGTGACATCGAGAGCGATCGAGCAGCTTGCTCTGCTTTTTCTAAATTGCGACAAGCCATAACGACGTGCCATCCCCGGTTTGAGAGGGCTTTTGCAGCGTACAAGCCGACTCCAGAGGACGCACCCGTAATCACGACGGTCGGTTTTTGATCTTGGGTCATTTTCTTAAATCTTCGTGAATCGTTGACTGACTTCATGTTCCCATAAGCGCGATCGCACAATTCGCCATGTGCCGTTACAAAATATTGAGCGTTCTGGCGGATTTTTGTTTAAATTTCGCAATCCAAAGTTCGCTGGTGCTTCCGTTTAATCGCACAATAGGAACAGGAATCCTTCTATACTTTGCTTGCCCCTTTTTCCGCTTTTATGGATGCCACGCTTGAACTGACTTTGCAGATTGTCGTGACCGTGATGGCGGGTATTAGCGCTCAAGTGGTCGCCGAATGGTTGAAAATTCCTGCGATCGTATTTCTGTTGCTGTTTGGGGTGGTCTTGGGGGCAAGTGGGCTGAATTGGCTGCATCCAGATCAACTAGGGGTTGGGTTGGAAGTTCTGATCGCGCTGTTGGTTGCAGTAATTTTGTTTGATGGTGGATTTAATCTGCAACTGCGGGAATTGGGTCGCGTCTCGGATAGCTTACGG
>JADEXW010000036.1 GCA_015206935.1 Pseudanabaenaceae cyanobacterium LEGE 13415
ATTGCAATGTTATCGATTAATCTACAGTTGGGATTGGTCAGTAACTTTGTTGTGCCGTTGATGATTTTGACCACTGCGATCTTTTCACGATGGGCGCGATCGAGATTCCGAGTTACGAGAAAAACGATCGGAGAACTATCGACCAAGCTCGAAGAAGATATTAGCAGTGTTCGAGAAGCTCAAGCCTTTAATCGTGTTCAGTTGAACATTGATGAATTCGAGGATTTGAATGCTGCGAATCGAGATGCAAATATTCAAGCGGTAGCAATCACCGCAGCATTTTTACCTTCGATCGACTTTTTGAATACGATCGCAACGGCGGGAGTACTCGCATATGGAGGTTATTTAGCAGTTACAGGACAAGCAACCGTCGGAGTTGTGACTGCGTTTTTAATCTATGTGCAACAGTTCTTTAGACCGATTCAGATTTTGAGTCAGTTTTACACACAAGCACAATCCGCGATCGCTGGACTCGAAAGAATTTTTAGCTTGCTCGATGAACCGTCACAGTTGAATGATGCGCCCAATGCGATCGAGCTTCCTCCTATTCAAGGTGAAGTTCGATTCCAAAACGTTTCCTTTGGCTACACTGCGAATCAGCAAGTTTTAAAGGGCGTGAACTTGCTAGCAAAACCGGGACAAACGATCGCGCTTGTAGGTCCAACTGGAGCCGGAAAAAGTACAATTATTAACTTAATTCTCCGCTTTTACGATGTTACAGATGGAGCCGTGTTGATTGATGGAACGGATGTAAGAGCAGTCACCCAAGCGAGTCTACGTCGGCAAATCGGAATTGTTCTACAAGACACGATTCTATTTAGTGGAACCGTTGGAGAAAACATTGCCTTTGGTCGTCCCAATGCAACTCAGGCTGAAATCGAAGAAGCTGCACAAGTTGCAAATGTGCATGAACTGATTACAACCTTGCCTCAAGGATATTCGACTTATCTCGGTGAACGCGGAGCAATGTTAAGTCAGGGACAGCGACAGTTAATTAGTATTGCTCGTGCAGTGTTGATTCAGCCTCGGATTTTGATTTTGGATGAAGCAACCAGTAGTATTGATACGCGGACAGAAGCACTGGTGCAAGATGCGATCGCGAAACTGTTGAAAAATAGAACTAGCTTTGTGATCGCTCACCGTTTGAGTACTGTCACCCAAGCGGATCAAGTGTTAGTGATTCAAGATGGGCGAATTGTGGAAAATGGAACGCACTCTGAACTCATCGCGAAACAAGGTATCTATGCCAATTTGTACGCGCTGCAACTTGGGTCAAGCTCACCAACCCCAATTTCATCGTAAGAAATTTCAGAGCAAAATTGTGAATTCGCGCTAAAGTGATACAGTCAATTCTCCAAAACGCTCGATCGTGGATTACGAAACTGCTCGTCGTTTGCTCATCGACCAAACGAATCTCAATGCCAGTGATACCTTTCTCGGACGCTTGGGGCAAGGTCAGCCTCCGATGCCGGGTCAGGTCACCTCGATTTTGCTGGCGTTGAAAGTGGTGTTTGATGCGCTCAAAGATCAGACGATGATCGATCGAGAATTAGCTTCAGCGTTATTTCTAGTTTCGGGTGAAGCGCGGCAACTATTTAACAGCGGACTTTCCAGAAGTTTGGAATGTCCGCCGTTGTTAAATGAAGATCTGGGACGAATTGCGATCGCAGTTAAAAGCATTTTTTCTGGCACTTGGCAGGCTTAGAACTGCGATCGCAATTCGATTAAGCTTCTTCCCAAAGTTCACGAATTTTATCTGGCAAGAACTGAGCCACCTCTTGAATACGCTCTTGCGAGAGTTCATCCTTCGTTGCCGAGAACACCGCTGAAATGACCTGCTCAGGCGTTGTGTTCGGTTGCAAGCCTGCTTCTTGCTTCACTCGGAATAGGAACGTATCTGCTTTGATTTTCAGCGGGGGACGAATGTGGCTGAGGAAATGCACGATCGGGTTGGTATCTTCCCATAGATCAGACACTTCCGTTGCGATCGGAGTTGCGGTGTACAAAGTGCGATCGGGGTTGCCTTCATCCAGTGGAACATGAAGCTCTTCTGAAACATGCTCAACTGCTTCATTAGTCATCATGTCGCGCATAGTACGGAACACGACTTCGGTAATGTCCCGCGCGTCGTAAAGGTCAGAAATCCCGCCTTTGAGTGCGACTTTTTCGAGGAAAGGGGTATCTTTCGTGGCGATCGGCACTGTTGGACCTGACTGCATTGTTTTGGGCGGATTGACTTCCATATCTTGAAGCATTGCCCGTCCTCTTTCCGTCAGTTCCGCCTTTTTGAACTCGATTAAATGCGGCAAAGGTCCATCAGGCGCACCATAAGTGTTTGCAACTCTAAAGCCGAACTCTTCTTCATCGACGACATTCGGCACATCGTCCTGGTTACCGTAAGCATTGCCCGAAAATTCAGCATTAATATACTGTCTTTGATTGAGATAGTCTAGGTGTCCCAAAAACTCGGCAGGAGTCATTGGAATTCCAGCAAAGTCAGTTTCGCTAAAGATGACCGGATCGGGCCCTGGACCTTTATCACTTTCATCAATCTTTTTCAGCATGATATAAACCACGTCATCGCGAATCGTGATTGTCATAATCCTTCTCCTATAACTTGTGACTGCAACAACTATTTCGCGATCGCGACAAACACTTCATCCATCATGTGAGACATTCATGATTTGAAGTTGCGTCTGTCTTTGGTAGGAAGACAAAAAGTTTCAAATTCTGAATTCCTTGCTACAAAGGTGAAGAAAACCCCAAGACTGAGGTAAAAGGGAAACAGAAAGCGCTACCTTTGAACTCGATTTCTACACCCACATTTAACTTTATGACGAATTATCAACCCGATCTAGCTCCCTTAACGACCGTAGACCAATCCGCAGGAATGAATCTGATCCAAGTAATCGAAACGGTGATCGATAGCTTGGATCAATCGAATAGCGCAATGGTCAGCCACAATGAAAATGAAAGCGGCTATGTTTGGAAGTTCAAATATGGCAGTGTAGAAACCTTTGTACAGCTTACCGGAACGACGGATGAAGATACGTTTACGGTGTGGGCAACGGTGCTAAGTTTACCAGTGCAAAATGAAGCACAGTTAAGCCGTAAGTTGCTTGAAATGAATTGGCTCACTACGTTTGAGGGACAGTTTGCGATCTTTAACAATCAAGTGGTTGTGGTTTCTTCTCGAACTGTGGCAGAACTATCACCGGGAGAAGTGTCGCGATTGATTACGATCGTGGCAACGATCGCGGATGATCACGATGAGAATCTGCGATCGGAGTTCGGAGCGGCTTAACAAATAAAGGACTCCAAGGCAGTCAAACCTGAGAGTCCTTCTTAAACTATGCCGTTTTGGAAGCTGCGCCCATTTGTTGGACGGCGACTTGCATGAATTCAACGCGCTCTTCAAAGCTCAAGCCAGAGATAAAATCGCTAAATTCATGGGTTTGCTCTGGAAGTTTGTAGTCGGAAGGAATGTTAATGATTTCGCCACTTTCCATCCCTTGTCCCAGCAGCAGCCAGACTTCGATTCTTGCACTGTTACTCATTGCACTATATGAGCGACTCATTTGACTATCTGCACCGGTGAGAATGTCCCGTTGGACTTGAAGCTGTTCGTCTTGAGGAAGTGCTTTAATTTCACCGTAAATAATGCGAGCAAGATTATCAGCAGTGGGTGGGGGTGCAGGATTTAGCTCATCTTTAATGTCGAGATAACCATACCAAAGCAGCGCAAGTTGAGTATCAATGTCATATTGTTGGAACATTGATAGCGCACGTTGAGTGTTTTCGCTGTGAATTTCAGGCATAAGTCCTTGTGGGATGGATAGGAATGCCATAACGGTAGTGACAGATACGCTTTGCGATCCCCTTGCAAAAGATAGATACGATACAGTTGTCTTTTAACAGATGTTCGATGAAAGAATGGCGGTTAATTCCAGCAATTGAAGCGTCTGGACAGGTGCAGATGGCGATCGACAAATGGCTTCTCGAACAACATCGATCGCGCCTCCATCCGCCGACTTTACGCTTCTATACTTGGTCACCTGCTGCAATTTCGCTCGGTTATCATCAACGGCAATATCCGGAAGCTTGGAATGCTTTGATTTGGAATGGAAATGCGATCGATTTAGTGCGTCGTCCAAGTGGAGGTCGAGCCGTTTTACATCAAGGCGACTTAACGTATGCAGTGATTACTTCTGGATTGGGACAGAATCGAATGCAAGCGTATCAAAAGATTTGTGAGTTTCTCATTCAAGGATGGAAACGCTTAGGGATTGAATTACAGTACGGTGAAGCGGGTCGAGGATACATTCACAATCCAAACTGCTTTGGAACAGCGACAGGGGCGGATTTAGTGACTTCAAAGAACATTAAATTGATTGGGAGCGCTCAGTTACGTCGAGACAATACGATTTTGCAGCATGGATCAATGCAGATTCAATCCGATCCACTGTTATTTGAGCAAGTGTTTGGACAGAAGATGGAATTTTTGAACGTGGAATGGTCGATCGATAAAATTACTAATACGTTAATTGAATCTGCAAAAGAGTGTTTTGAGATTGATTTACTCATCGAACCACTTACAGAGAGCGAATGGCAAGCCATGTCTAAATTTATGGAAGTTCAATAAATGATCTGGGTGACAGCTTACCTGGGATTTAGGGGGCATTAGCCGCTTCAAACGCAGCAAAAACGTTGATCGAATTCACATCAAATCTGTTCAAAATCGTCTGGTGTATTGCAATTGAATAGAATTTGTCGATCGCCCAATTGCAATTCCTGCACATTCTCCGAATCCAGCCAATCTTGAAACGATCGCTTTCCCGATGCCAGATAGTTCTGCAAACTTGTTAAACAATCACGGCGATAAAATCCGCATAAAGGCTCCCAACCTTCTTCACTTCTAGCAACCACGATCGAGCTTTCTCCCAACTGTGACATCAGTTCCCGCAATGTTTCACCCTTCAATCGAGGCAAGTCACAAGCTAACAGTAACGCCCAATCAGTCTCAATCTGTTCAAGGGCTTCAGTAAAGGCAATCATGGGCGATCGAGGTTCAGATTCATCAATCCAAGTCACATCGGGCAGAAGGGATTGATAGCGATCGCGCCAAGAGGTTACAACATAAATCGCGTCTGCACACTGTTTCGCTGCATCATAAGTTCGTTTTAGCAGCGGAACTCCGTCAATTTCGAGCAAAGCTTTATCCTGTCCCATTCGGGAGCTTTTGCCGCCTGCGAGAATGATTGCACTAAGAAATTGAGTCATTCTGGAATTTTATAGCTTGCGACTTGCACAATCAAGCTACTGCTGATCACTCTGAGCAATCTAGAAACGTTAAACTTTAAGCTATAGCAATCTGGTTTGAGTTGTGAAATTCGGGAACGCCACCAAACCCCAATTCTGGGAGCTAAGAGTCTTGTCCCCCCAAGCTTGGGGGTTAGGGGGCAAGATCAACCTTGCATTTCACGACTGATTTAGGATTGCTATAGGTACAATTCTTACAGCAAATCACTATGGTTATCGAATGGTTGAAAGTCAAAGTCCCGATCGAGCTTCGCGAAACTTATATTCAAAAAGATGCCGAAATTTGGACAGAGACGCTTTCAAAATATTCAGGCTATGTTGGTAAAGAGATCTGGTTCAATCCGAAAGATGAAACCGACCTCATCATGGTGATTTATTGGGACAGTAAAGATGCCTGGAAAAGCATTCCTGCCTCTGTTCTCGAAGACACCGATCGACGATTTACTGAAGCGATGGGACAATCCTTTCCCTTCGTGGAAGAAGGTGAGTATCAAGTGCGTAAATTTAGCGATCGATAATGATGCTGAACTGTCCCCGCTGTGGTCAATCAATTCAACAAAGCGCGATCGCCTGTCCGCGTTGTCGGACTCCGCTTAAAGCGCATGGTCATCCGGGCATTGTGTTACATCGAGCAACCGGAGCTGAATCGCTGTGCAAATCTTGTCTCTATGATGCGGATGACACCTGCAATTATCCACAGCGACCGGACGCGCGGGAATGTACGATGTATCACGATGTCACAATCCCAATCGTCAGTACTCCCCAGCGTTATGAAACTTCTCCAGGAGTTTGGATACGTCGGAATGCGGGATGGATTGCACTCGTGATGCTGATTATATTGAGTTTTGGATTAGCCTTATCGCGTCGATAATATTACACAAAGTGATACGGCGGTAGTGCTTCTCCTAATCCCAATTCCCAATGAGGATATTGGTTTTGCCATTCATTCAAACGTTGATAAAGCATCATCTCTTCTCGTTTATCAATCAATAAATAAAGTTTCTCAATTCCATCTGCTCCAGGTTTTACTTTTGTGTCTGGATAAACTTGCTCGATCTCTGCCAAAATTTGCTCAAATTCTTGCTGTTGCTGATCTTTCTGATCAATATGAGCTTGATACTGCTGTTTTTTCGCCTGAAAATAATCACGCCCTTTCATGCTGCCATTCGTCTCAGGATTTGCAAGTAACTCAAGCTCGATCGGCGTTAGTTTTAACCGATATTCCGCTTTCCCTTCGAGTTGATTCAGTTTCTCTAAATACTTATCGCGATTCTCACTCAGATGCGCCACTAATCGATCGTGCGACAAAAACTGAGTTCCAAAGCGCAGCGGCAGAATCGTCACTTGCCAAAACAAATCGCAAATCACTCGATCGTGCGTCAAAACCGCTTGCACCAGTTGAGTATCATCCTTCTCGATCGCTTCAAATTCCAAATCCGGTTCCACTAGCGCAGACAAAGAATCGGTCTTGATGACTGCCAAATTTCCGGCGATTCCTTCAGTGAGTTGCAGCGGTGTAGACGGCGTTTTAAAGAAAGCGTAGGTATACATTTCGGCTCAACGATGCTCCAATCTGAGTCTATGCGATCGCTTTGTCTTCCTGATGAAGTTCATACGAAAGTTTGAAATTCTGGATGCTCTCTGGAACTCATGACGATTGTTACCAGAAACTTCATAACTATCAAGCGTTTGTACAGGTGCAATTTAGCAGGGTTGAATTATGGAACTAAACCAGAGAAAATCAGCCAGAGTGATGAGCAGAAGGTGTAAAGATGCGGCGTTTTTTCTGGGCGGGACTGGCTTTGGTAACAGGATTAGTAAGTTCTACGATCGTCACTGCAAGTACGCGATCGAGTTCTCAAATCGATGAAGCGACTCGATCGTATTGGTTAGCCGCTCATAACTTAACAAAAGAGCAAGTAACATTACTCGATCGATTAGAGCGATCGACACAAAAGCCTGATGTAAAGCGTCTTAGAACCCTAAGCGGACAAGTTTTACTGTATACATCCTCGGTCGATCGCTTTTTGAAATATAACTATCCTGAACCCGAATTGCTCTGTTCACCGACTGCTGGATTAGGTGAAGTTGCTGGAACTGATAGCGCAACTCTAGAGCAAGTTCAAGTTTACTGTTCACTTTATCGATCGACTCGCGAACTATTAACCATCCGAACTCGATTAAATCATCAAGCGACTTTATTAAATGCTGGAACGGGTTCAGGTGGAAGAAAACCCACTCGCCAAGCGACCAAAAAGCCTGTGAATGCTCCTGCCGCAGTGAATGTATCGAGACGAGATGTACTTGTCTTAGTCGAATCTTCTCGACAACGACTTGCACAGATACAGCCTGCCTTTCCTGAAGATTTGAGAATTTCAGTGACACGATCGACCACACCCAGCCGATCCGCTAACGTGCGGTAATTTCAGTGAAGCCGTTAGGATAGGGTCTGATCTTCACTTTTTACGCGATCGCTCATGTTGTACCGACGTTTTGGACGCACCGAACTTCAGATGCCTGTCTTTTCCTGTGGCGGAATGCGGTATCAATTTAAATGGCAAGATGTCCCTCCGGATCAAGTGCCACCGGATAATCAATCCAATCTAGAAGCAACGATCCGACGCGCCTTTGAGTTGGGCATTCATCACATTGAAACCGCAAGAGGCTACGGTTCTTCAGAGATGCAGCTTGGGGAAATTCTGCCAAAACTCCCACGCGAAAAGTTGATTTCTCAAACCAAAGTTGTGCCAATGTCAGACCCAAAGGCATTTCAAAAAACGTTTGAGAAATCGCTAAGTTATCTGAAATTAGATTACGTCGATCTCTTAGGCTTGCATGGCATCAATAATCAAGAAACATTAGATGACGCGCTTCGATGCCTAGAAGTGGTGCGAAAACTTCAGGATCAAGGAAAGGTTCGATTCGTTGGATTTTCAACGCATGGATCAACTGAGATTATCGTTAAAGCGATCGAGACTAACCAATTCGATTACGTCAATCTCCACTGGTACTATATCAATCAACAAAATTGGAAAGCGATTGAAGCCGCAAACGATCGCGATATGGGCGTTTTCATCATCAGCCCATCGAATAAAGGGGGAAACCTCTACGATCCACCCAAACGCTTAGTCGATCTTTGTGCGCCACTTTCCCCGATCGTCTTTAACAATTTATTCTGTCTGAGTCATTCTCAAGTCCATACCTTGAGTGTTGGAGCCGCCAGACCGAGTGACTTTGATGAGCATTTGAAAACTCTGGAATTGCTCGATCGAGCCGATGAAATTCTGCCACCGATTATTGAGCGATTAGAGCAAGCCGCGATCGAGCGCCTTGGAGCCGATTGGGTGAAGAATTGGCAAATCGGACTTCCAGCCGTTGATGAAACTCCCGGACGATTGAATCTTCACACGGTTTTATGGTTACGAAATTTAGCGATCGCTTACGACCTCGTAGATTATGCCAAGATGCGTTACAACCTACTCGGACAAGCGGATCACTGGTTTCCTGGAGCGCGAGTGAATCAGATTGATATTGAAGAGATTCGTCCTTATTTATCTCGGAGTCCATTCGCTGATCGAATTCCCGAACTCTTGCGCGAAACCCATCAACTCTTAGGTGCGGAAGCCGTTAAACGATTATCGCAGCAATAACCCTTGAGAAAATTCTTCTAAATTTAAACGCGCAAACTTTTTACGACAGGGTAAAGTAAGGGAATTCGTTTTATTGCCCTCAGTGTGGACACTGAACTTTCTTCGTGATCGCCATCTACCCCGGCAGCTTTGACCCGATAACTTACGGACATCTCGATATCATTAAACGAGGTGCCCACTTATTCGATCTCGTCATCGTCGCCGTGTTGCGGAATCCAAATAAAACACCACTCTTCAGCGTTCAGCAGCGACTAGAACAAATCCGAATCGCCGCTCAACATCTACCTAATGTGGAGGCTGACAGTTTTGAAGGACTTACCGTAACCTATGCACAGATGCGGGGAGCCTCTGCCCTCATTCGTGGCTTACGGGCAGTTTCTGATTTCGAGATGGAACTCCAGATGGCACACACCAATAAAACGATCGCCACTCACATCGAGACCGTATTTCTTGCGACCTCGAATGAGTACAGCTTCCTTAGCAGCAGTGTGGTCAAAGAAATCGCCCGCTTCGGCGGCTCGATCGATCACCTGGTTCCAACCCACGTCGCCGAAGATATTTACCGATGTTACGCCAAGACTCACCCAGTATCAGCCCGGACGGATTCACTCAGCCCGATCGTCGCCACGACGCTCCCAGAGACGTGCAGCGAGTAGGCAGTCTCGATATTCAGCGGGAACTGAATCGGCTAGAGGAGATGATTCTCGATAGCCCCAGAATTCCACTGTCCCGCCGGACTTTAATTGATGAGGAGCAGTTTCTCGATCAGTTGGATTTGGTGCGCTTGAGTCTACCAGAAGCGTTTCATGAAGCAATGCAAATTGCTCAACATCGGGATGAAATTCTCGATCAGGCAGAACAGTACGCGCAAGAAATGGTCGAAGAGGCAGAACGCCGAGCGGCTCAGATGTTGAATGAGACTGGGATTATTCAACGCGCTGAACAGGAAGCCCAACAGATTCGCAATTCGGTACAGCAAGAGTGCGAAGCCATTCAACAGCAAACAATGGCGCAAATCGAACAAATGCGAAGACAGGCGCAGCAAGATCTAGAAGAAATGCGGCGACTCGCGATCGAAGAAAGTGAAGATGTCCAGAACGGCGCGGACGAATACGCGGATAAGGTGCTGCGGGATATGGAAGCTCAAATGAGCGAAATGCTGCGAATTGTGCGGAATGGACGCGCTCAGTTACAGATCAATCAACCTCAAGCGGCTCCGAAGCCTAAACCAATGCCTGAACGCAAACCGCAGTAATTGGGAGCGATCGCTGAATGATGCTTTTGATCTTTAGCGATCGCTTAAAAATTCTGAAGTTTTGTTTGGAATTCTGCCATAGGCTGTGTTATATTAACCAAGGTGATGAAACTCAATACGGGTCGCTAGCTCAGCGGTAGAGCATTCGGCTTTTAACCGATTGGTCTCGGGTTCGAATCCCGGGCGACCCATAAAATCTAAGCGCTATGATCAAGCTATTGTTTTTGGAGTCTACTATGGCTCACTTAGCGGATCGTCGCGCTCAAAATGTAGACGGCGATTTTTACGTCGATCGCTCTTGTATTGATTGTGATACTTGTCGCTGGATGACTCCAGAAGTTTTCACCCGCGAAGGTAGTCAATCGATCGTTTTTCACCAACCCGAAACCGAATCGGAACGCTTAAGAGCAATGCAGGCTTTATTGGCATGTCCAACTTCCTCGATCGGGACAATTGAAAAGCCAAAAGAGATTAAACTCGCACAAGAAAGCTTTCCAATCTTAGTCGCTGAGAATATCTATCATTGCGGTTATCATGCTGAGAATTCTTTTGGGGCTGCAAGCTATTTAATTCAGCGTCCCGAAGGCAATATCTTGGTTGATTCACCTCGATTCGCGCCGCCATTGGTCAAACGATTAGAAGCAATGGGTGGAATTCGTTATCTGTATCTCACCCATCGTGATGATGTTGCCGATCATCAGAAGTTTCGAGATCATTTCGGATGCGATCGCATTTTGCATTCCGATGAGATTACGCGCAGTACTCAAAGCGTTGAAATTAAACTCACTGGAACTGAGCCGATTCAACTCGATCCAGAGCTATTAATTATCCCTGTTCCCGGACATACCAAAGGACACACCGTTTTACTGTACAAGAATCGCTTTCTCTTTTCGGGAGATCATCTGGCTTGGTCAGCCCGGCAAAATCATCTAGTGGGATTTCGAGAAGCCTGCTGGTATTCTTGGGACGAATTAAAGCGATCGATGCAACATCTCAGCCATTACGATTTTGAATGGGTATTACCCGGACATGGACGACGCTATCATGCGGATCTTGAGACGATGCACCAAGCAATGCAACAATGCCTGAATTGGATGGGACTAAATCAAGACACGGGCGACTGGGATGATTAAACAAGAACGCATTGACGAGATCATTCACACACTCAAACAGGATCTTCCGACATTGTTTGAGAAAGACATCACTTACGACATCTACAGTTCAGATATCTTCTTTAAAGATCCCGTCAATACGTTTAAGTGGAAGTTCAACTACAGAATTATTTTCTGGACATTGCGCTTCCACGGGAAATTGTTCTTTACGGAACTTTTCTTCGATCTGCATCAGGTCTATCCCAAAGATGAATCAACGATTTTGGCAGATTGGACAGTTCGTGGAACCTTAAGAGTTCCTTGGAAAGCGAAACTTTTGTTTAATGGCACTTCCACGTACAGCCTCAATTCTGAGGGCTTGATTAACACCCACATCGACACTTGGGATCGACCTCCTGGAGAGATTCTTCAGCAGTTTTTCAAGAAAAGCGATCGTCCTTAACCCAAAGCGCAAGTCCGCCACCTCGACCACGAGCAGCAATCATACGATCGCCAATCACAAAAAAGGCGAAAAAGGGAAGTTTCGCAACCGATGTCTCTCCAAACTTCTGTTCTTTCTCAGTTCCACCCCGAACCGCTTGAGAAAAAATCGGCTTTTGACCTAAACACACCTGAAGCTGAGTAAAGTCAAACGCCAATAAATTCTTTTTGGTCTGAAACCGAGCTGGGCCCGAGAATTTCAAAGTCAGCCCTCCAAGCTGCGCTAAATTCCCAATTCGTTCCGCTCCCGTTTCATCTCGGTGAAACGAAATCTGAGCTTTCGCAATCTTTGGAACGTAATAACCCTTCTTCAGCTTAATTCCGCCCTGTCGAATCTTGCGGGTTCCAGTCGCGAAACACAGCCGCCAATCTCCTTCTAATTGCGAGAATGAATACTCGATCGCACTTTGCTTCGCTTCTTTTTCCGCCTGCAACAGTGCCTCTACAACTTCATTCGCATCGGGTCGGCTCACCCCAGAGGCTTCAAACGCCAATACAGCCTGTTGTAAAACAGCGAGAGAATCAAACACCGTAGAAGTCATAGGAATTAGGGCAAAGGAGTGATCAAAATCATACAAAATCCATCCCCCTACTCCCCACTCCCCACAAATTTAAAGAATTTGATTTTCCCATCTTCAAAGTGGGCGAATTTGTAAAGAAATGCCAAAATGATTGGATAGGTTTTTGTGAAACCCAATGGCATTTAATCCTGACAGCGCGAACTTTCTTCATACCGATGCAGAAGCCAACGACGCAAATGCTTTGCTGCGTTACCTCCAGCATCAACCGCCTGAAGTTTTAGAGCGGGTGGCTCGATCGGTGAGTCCCCAGGTGAAGCAAATTGTCTCCCACAACGTTCAAGGTTTAGTGGGAGTGCTACCCGGAGACGGCTTCAACGTCAAGATCACCACCGATCGCGAAAATCTTGCAGGTCTTCTCGCTTCAGCCATGTTGACTGGCTATTTCCTCCGCCAAATGGAACAGCGGATGGAACTCGAAAATAACATTGACGAGATTTAAGCGCATCTTTTATTGATGCGCCTTGATTTTATCTTTGTTTCGGGAATGCACCCGGACGAACTTGAACTGTCTGTGTGCCGTTTCCTCGCTTCACTTCAATTTGGAGCGGCGCACCGATTTGGCTTGCCTCAACTCGCAATTGAACATCAGAAGAGGTTTTCACTTCGGTTCCGTTAATCTTCTTGATAATGTCACCCGGACGTAAGCCGCCTTGCTCTGCGGGTGAACTGTCCGCGATTCGGGCGATAAAGACTCCTTGATCATCGGTGATTTGTGCTTGACCGCCTGATTCTTTGTTCAATTCATCTCGAATTGCTGCGGTCAAGTCGATCATTTGAATTCCTAAATACGGATGATCGACGCTGCCTTTGGTGAAAAGCTGTTCTGCAACTCGTTGAGCGGTTTCGATCGGAATTGCAAATCCCAACCCTTGAGCATCTGCTCGAATCGCAGTATTAATTCCGATCACTTCGCCTCGATCGTTCAACAGCGGCCCGCCTGAATTGCCTGGATTAATCGCGGCATCGGTTTGAATAAAACTAACTCGCTTATCTGAAACACCAACTTGACTACTCGATCGACCCGTGGCGCTAATGATTCCCGCTGTGACCGTGTTATCGAGTCCGAGCGGATTCCCGATCGCGATCGCCCATTGTCCCGGCACTAAGCTAGTCGAGTTTCCTAAAGTCACCGTCGGAAGCTGATTGGCATCAATTTTCACGGCTGCCACATCCGTCACCGGATCAGTTCCAACCACGCGCCCCTCAAATGTGCGTCCATCCTTCAGCGTCACTTCAACTGTATCGGTTCCCTCCACGACGTGAGCATTCGTTAGCAATCGTCCATCGGCAGTCAGCAGAAAGCCAGAACCCGTTCCGCGTTCGACCCGATCTTCAGGAGCCGGAACCTGATCGCCAAAAAATCGCTTAAATACAGGATTGCGAAACGCTTCGGGCACATTGCTCGACACGCGGCGAGTCGCATTAATTCGGACAACGGCTGGACCTGAGCGCTCGACTGCCGCAGAAATGAAATTTTCGTTCTTACTCGCATCCGGCGACACCGAGACGGTACTGGGTGGAGCCAATTGCACTTGAAACGGTTGTCCACCTCGTTGGGTTAGATAGTGATTTGCTACTAAGCCAGCCCCACCCCCCACAGCTAGGAGTGAAGCACCGATCGCGACTTGTCTGAAGGAGAGAACCATAAACCTAAGCGCAGAAAAAACAGCGGTAGTCTTAGTTTATCTTCGCTGCTTCGATCTGGTTGGTATTTCTCATTGCAAGACCTCGGAGCGACCCGTTTTGGGATACACTTCTTTACAACAGACTGCGTTATTTTCAAGGGTTTGAAGGCGCGGTAAACCAGTGATTTAGAAGATAAGGTTATGGCAAAGTTACGTTCTATTTTGGCGCTTCTGTGTTGCACTTTAGTTGCGATCGTCATGGTCGGATGCAGCAGTCCCCAAGCTGTGAAACCGACTTACACTCCGGAGAAAATTGCGGAGATTCAGAACTACGCCAAGGATTTGGATGCGTTACGCGATCGCTTACCGGAACTGCAAGACTTAATTCAGAAAGAAGACTTTATTTTCGCTCGCAATTTCATTCACGGCCCGTTGGGTGAAATTCGCGTGTTCATGAGCCGTGTGGCGGGTAGCTTGTTACCGAATGATCAAAAGCCTGCGCGTGATTTGGCAAAACAAATTGCCAATGATTTGGTAGAGATTGATCAGGCTTCGGCAGCGAATAACTATAAGGATGCAGTTCGCTACTATGGGGAAATGGTGAAAGATTTGGAAGCTTTCACGAAATTGATTCCGCAAGGTTAGCACAGGAGGGCGAAGGATGAATTTAATGATGATTTGGACTTCGCCCTGATCTATGAAAATTACGATCGTCGGTTGCGGAGTGGTCGGAGCTACGATCGCTTATGAACTCAGCAAGATTCCAGGTTTAGAAATTACAGTTGTCGATGCCCAATCGACTCCGGTTCAAGCCGATTTGACCGAATACCCAAACGCTACAGGGGCGGCACTCGGTGTATTGATGGGCGCGATTAGCAAAAAAGAAAAAGGTCGTAATCTGAGGATGCGACTGGCAGGAATTCAGTACTATAACGAAACCGTTCCAGAGTTAGAAGCGTTGACGGGTCGATCGATTCCTTTCAATCGCGAAGGCATTTTGATGCTGGAATTTTCTGAGAGTTTGGAAGTTTGGCATCGATTAGTTGAAGTGCGACAAAAACAAGATTTGCCATTGGAAATTTGGGATCAAGAACGATTGCAATTCGAGTTTCCGTTTCTCGATCGAGCCGTTACCGCAATCTATTCAAAGAGCGATCGACAAATTAATCCGGTTGCGCTCACTCAAGCTCTAATCGAAGGTGCAAAGCTTCAAGGTGTAAATTTTCAATTTGGCAATAAAGTCATTGGCAGAAAAGGTCAGCAGATTCAAACGTCTCAAGGCATTCTCGAATCAGATTATGTCGTAATTTCTGCGGGAATTGGAACGAGTGAAATTGAAAAAGCCGTTGATATTCGTCCCGTTCTCGGTCAAGCAATCCATGTTCGATTGCCAAAGCCATTAAGCGATAAACCTCTTCCCGTCATCACAGGCGATGATGTGCATATTGTGTCGCTTGGAAATTCTGATTATTGGGTTGGGGCAACGGTTGAATTTCCGAATGAAGCGGGGGAAGTATTGCCACCGAATCGATCGATGTTTGATCAAGTGATGCAGAGAGCGATCGAGTTTTGTCCTGATTTGAAAGATGCGGAAATTATTCGATCGTGGTTTGGATTGCGTCCACGTCCTCAAGGTCGTCCAGCTCCAGTGATTGAAGAATTAGAGCCGAATGTTTTACTTGCAACTGGACATTACCGAAATGGCGTTTTGTTAGCACCCGCAACCGCAGCAGAAGTTCGAGAAAAAATTTTGAGCTATCGAACTTGAAAAGATTGACCGATTAGCGTAAATTCTTCTGTCTGTCCAGTTTTAAGACGCTTTCTAATCTCCTCAAACTGTCGAACAGTTGCGGAAGAGTACAACCGTTCACCACATTGCAAACAAACTTCCGCCCTTACCTTCAAAATCGCAGTATTATTTCCGCCTCGCAGAAGTTTTTCAACTTCTTTTTCAATCAATTCGCCACTGCAAATCGGACATTTTCTAAGAGGCAACATAATTCAGATTCTATTTCGCCAATTAAGCCAACGTGCTGGATCAGGACGATAAACTGTGATCAGTACAGCCCAATCCGATGCTTTATTGTATTCCCAAATGCTATGAATTGGTTCTTGACAGTCGCTTAGACCAAAAATCAGGCAGCGTGGATCAGATTTCTCGTAGTGGTATTGCTCAATAATTTCGCCACTATAAACACTTTGAAAGATCTCATCTAATGTCAAATCATCCTCTTCAGCTTCATCTACTGCATGATCTGTAATGCGAATTCGATTGAGTTGAATTGCGTCTATGATTTCGTCAATATCCATATCTTGGCAGAAGGTAATTTCATTTCTATAAAACCGTGATTTCAAAACAGATGAGTGTGCTAACCATGAATTGGTGATTTCCCAAAGCTTAAATACTGGCACAAAATTGCTTAATCATCTGTAATAAACTGACCTACACAAACTCGAAAATCGGGCATCGCACTACGGTAAGGTGGAGGATAGTCACTTGAAAAGCACGTTTCAACTTCCCGATAATTATGTCCAGCACTGTTTCTAGCCCAACCCGAACCATCAGAATCGCTTCCCGCAAAAGCCAACTCGCATTAGTGCAGACTTATTGGGTGCAGGAGCAGTTACAAAAAGCATTTCCGCATCATATTTTTGAAGTCCACACAATGGAAACTCATGGTGATAAAGTCCTAGATGTCGCATTGGCAAAAATTGGCGATAAAGGCTTATTTACCAAAGAACTCGAAGACGGAATGCTGAACCGCACAACAGATTTCGCGGTGCATTCGCTGAAAGATTTACCGACACGGCTTCCAGAAG